>CANHKH010000027.1 GCA_947460165.1 Comamonadaceae bacterium | reverse complement strand
GCTGGTGCTGCCCGTGGCCGGGGCTTGCTGGTAATCAGCGTGCAAGTTGAGCAGACGTTCGCGGCTGGCTTCCAAGCTTTGGGCGCGCAGGCGGATTTGCTGCAACTCGTTTTGGATGCGGTCGACCTCTTCCTCAGCTTTGTTGAGCAACACAGACCAACAGGCGCGGGGCTTGAGCATGACAGGGGCAATTCCGGTTTAAATTAACTTTGAAGCAGCTGGCGCAGGGCCGTGCGGGTTTGCGCCTCGGGTTGGCCCAGGTGCATGTCTTGGCGCAAAAACGCCTCCATGGCCTGGCGCAGGCGAATGGCTTCGTCCACCTCGGGGTTGCTGCCGGCCTCGTAAGCGCCCACCTGAATCAAATCGATGTTTTGCTGGTAGAGCGACCACAAGCGCCTGAAGCGGTTGGCGCCTTTGAGGTCTTCGGGGCTGAGCAAGGTTTGCATCAGCCGCGAAATTGAGCCCGTCAGCTCAATGGCCGGGTAGTGCGCGGCGTCGGCGAGCTTGCGGGACAGCATGACCTGCCCGTCCAAGGAGGCGCGGGCAATGTCCACAATGGGGTCGTTGGCGTCGTCGCCTTCGGCCAGCACGGTGTAAATGGCGGTGATGGAGCCGTGGCCGTGGCGGCCGGTGCCGGCGCGTTCAATCAAATTGGGCAAAAGCGCAAACACCGAGGGCGGGTAGCCTTTGGCGGTGGGCGGCTCGCCCACCGCCAGTCCAATTTCGCGCTGAGCGTGGGCCACGCGGGTGAGGCTGTCGACCAGCATCAACACGTCTTTGCCCTGGTCCCTGAAGTACTCGGCCACCAGGTGCGTCATTTGCGCGGCTTTGAGCCGCAGCACGGGTGAGACATTGGCGGGCGCGGCCACCACCACGGCCTTGGCCAGGCCCTCTTCGCCCAGGGTTTCTTGAATAAAGGCTTGCACCTCGCGGCCACGCTCGCCCACCAGGCCAATGACCACCACATCGGCTTCGGTAAAGCGGGTGAGCATGCCCAGGAGCACGCTTTTGCCCACGCCTGAGCCGGCCACCAGGCCTATGCGCTGGCCACGGCCAATGGTGAGCAGGCCGTTGATGGCTTTGACGCCCACGTCCAAAATTTTACTGATGGGGCCGCGCTCCATGGGGTTGATCGGCAGGCCCAGCAGCGACAAGCGGGTGGTGCACTGGGGCTGGGGCTTGCCGTCTATGGCGTGTCCCCGGCCATCAATCACCCGGCCCAGCAGCTCAGGCCCCAGGCTGACCGAGCCGCTGTCGGGCATGGCCCGCACGGTGGCGCCCGGACCTATGCCCACGGGTTCGGTGAAGGGCATGAGAAAAAGCGTTTTGTCTTGGAAACCCACCACCTCGGCTTCGACGCGGTGGCCGCTGCCACTGGTCAGCTCGCAGCAGGTGCCTATGGGCGCCATGATGCCGCGCGCCTCCATGCGCAAGCCCACCAAGCGCACCAAGGTGCCGCAGCGCTGCGGCTCGGGGGCGCGCACGCGGGACACGCAGCGCTCTACGTCTTGGGCAAAGTCCATCATGCAGGTGGCGCCTGGGGCGCGCTTGGGTGTTGTTCATAGGCCCCAAAGTCGGTGTCCATCAAGCTGTCGTCGTCCAGCACAGTGTTGGCGGCATGGTTTGGCGGCGGTGGCGCGGGCTCAGGCATGCGCGGCGCGGCCACAGGCTCGGCCTCCACCACGGGACTGAAACGGTTGCTGCGCGGGCTGTCCGTCATGCGCGGCTGGGCGTCGAGCACGGCGTCCACGTCAGAACGACGGGCTGCCAAGCGCTCGGGCGCAAAAGCCGACTGCCGGGCCTGGCGCTGGGGATCCAGCAGCAGCTGGCGGGCCAGCGCGTCAAGGCGGTGCTCCACCAAATCGCTGACCACGGCGTCTTCGGCACTGGCGCGCACGCTGCCGGGCTGCAAGCTGGTGTTGGCCTGCAGCTGCCATGGCGGTGCGGCCGCGCGGCTGGCTTCGGCCGCAGGGCTGTCGTCTGCGGCTTGCCGCAAGAGCAAGGGCTGCAGCATTGCCAAATCGTCAGGGTGCAACTCCACCAGCACCTGGGCACGGCGGCTGGCCAGCTCGTCCACGCAGCGGCGCACCAGGCGCTCAATGGCCTGGGGCGACTGGCTGAGCTCGCCCAGCACCAATTGCTCGGCCAAATGCAGCGCCAGCCGCTTGAGCGGCTCGTGCAGGCGCTCTGGGGTCTGGCCCAGCGCTTGCAGGGCTTGCTCCAAGGCGCTCAAGCGGTTTTGCAGCAGTGATTGCTCGGCTTTGGCGGCCTCGCGCGCTTGCTTTTCGGCCTCGTGGCGGCCAAATTCTTGGCCTTCGGCATAGGCCTGCAAGCGGGCTTCTTCCAGGGCTTGCTGGCTCACCGTGTTCACGGGCTCGGGCAAAGCCGGTGCCTCAGGCTCGCAGGCGGCCAGGGCGGGCACATCGTGCTCGGGCGGCTGCTCTGGGGCTGCGCCATGGGTTGGCGGCAAAGGCCGGCCCTCGGCGGGCACCAGCTCAAATGGCCGGGCGGCGGGCTTCCATTGGGTGGCCGTGAAACCGCTTCCCCCTGCGCCTGCGCGCAAGATGTCGGCAGGCTGCCAAATGCGCGCGGTGCGGGGGGCGTCGGTGCCGGCAAGCAGGCGATCAGACAAAGTCTTCGCCTCCGCCCAGCACCAGATCGCCCGCGTCCGACAGCTTGCGGGCTATGCGCATGATCTTCTTTTGCGCCTCTTCCACGTCGGCAATGCGCGTGGGGCCTTTGGCGTCCATGTCGTCTTTGAACATGCTGCGCGCGCGCTCAGACATGTTGCCAAAGAACTTGTCTTTGACGCCGTCGTTGGCGCCCTTCAGGGCAATCATCAGCTGATCGGGCTCCACATTGCGCATGAGCACTTGGATGCCCCGGTTGTCCACGCCTGTGAGGTTGTCGAAGGTGAACATGTTGTCCTGGATCCTTTGCGTCAGGTCCGGGTCCAGCTCGTTGAGGCCCGACATCACCGACGCCTCCAGCTCGGTCTTGGTCATGTTCATGATGCGGGCTGCTGCCTTGACGCCACCAAAACTCGACGATTTGCTCGAGGAGTTGTTGGAGAACTGCTTTTTCATGATGGCTTCAAGCTCTTCCATGGCCGACGGCTGCACCGTGTCCAAGCTGGCCACCCGCTGCATGATCTCGGAGCGGCTCTCTGCAGGCAGGTAGTTCAGCACGTCGGCGGCGACCTGGTTTTCAAGCAGCGACAAAATAATGGCCGTGACCTGCGGGTGTTCGCCGCGGATCATGTCGGCAATCGAGCGCGCATCCATCCATTCCAAAATGTCCAGGCCCTTGCTGCCTTGGCCGGGCATGATGCGGTTGATGACCGAGGCGGCCTTGTCTTCGCCCAAGGCGCGCTTGAGCACTTTTTCCACGTAATCGGTGGTGCCCAAACCCAAATTGGTTTGCTTTTTGATGGTGGCCACAAACTCGTCGAGCACGGCGTTGACCGCCTCTTGCGACAAATCGGCCACCGACACCATGGCCGCGCCCAAGGACTGCACTTCTTTGGGGTTGAGGTAGCGAATGATCTCGGCGGCCTGCTGCTCGCCGAGCAAGAGCATGAGCACGGCGGCGCGCTGAGTGCCTGTGAGTTCGGCCATTTCGCGCTCAAGCGCGGCGGCCATTTCCAGGGCCTTGGCGTCTTTGACTTCTTCTGCCATTGCTTTTTTCCGTTCAGGTGAGACCAGCGCTTTAGCCGGCCTTGATCATGTTTTTCAGCACACTGGCCACGCGTGAGGAGTCTTCGGCCACGATCATGCGGACCAAAGCCACTTTATCGTCATAAGAGTTGGCAGTGTCGAGCATCTCCAGCGAGATGGTCGATTTCTTGGGCTTGAGCTTGGCCTTGAGCTGCTCCAGTGTCTCACCCTCGCCCAGCTGAATGGCGTTGAGGTCTTGCTCTGAAAGCTCGCCGTCGCCCAGGGGTTTTTTGGCTTCGGTTTGCGACAGCGACAGCGCCAGGGCGGCGGCCTCTTGGGCTTTTTGTTCGCCTTGGAGCACATGCATCACGGCCGGGCGCACCACCATCAGCAAGAAGGCCAGGAACGCGAGGCCCAGACTTGCAGTTTTGATGTTGGTCAGCACCGCCTCGTCTTTGTACCAGGGCGGGCCCAAGTCCAGCACCACCTCAGGCTCAAACTTGGCGGGCACCACGGTGACCACGTCGCCACGCGTCTCGTTGTAGCCCACCACGCTGCGCACCAAGTTTTGCAGGCGCTCAATTTCTTCGGCCGAATACGGGTTGGGTGTGGGTGCGGGCAGCTCGCCTTTGTCGTTTTTGGGGCCTTGGGTGGGCGGGCGCTCGTTGATGAGCACGCCCACTGTCAGGCGCTCGACGGTGCCGGTGGCGCCTTTGACATGGCGCACCGAGCGGTCCATTTCAAAATTGCGGGTGGCGCGCTGGCTCTTGAGGTCGCTGCCGCCGGGTGTCTGGTTGGCGCTGGGCGCCACTGGCGGGGTGTTGGACAAGGCGCCAGGAATGCCAATGGCCTCGCGGGAGCTGTTGCGCTCTTCGCTGAGCACTTCAGAGCGGGTTTTGGGGCCTTTGTCGCGGTTGTCAAAGTTCTCGGTGGTGGTCTCGGTCTGGCTGAAATCCAGCGAGATATTCACCTGCGAGCGCACATTGCTCTCGCCGGCGATGGGACGCAGGATTTGGTCCACACGCTGGCGCAGCATGTCTTCCATTTTTTCTTTGTGCTGCAGCTGCGCGGTGCTCAGGCCCAACACGGCCTCGCCCACCAACTCGGTGACCAGTTTGCCGTTGTTGTCGACCACCGACACGTTTTCAGTGGCCAGCATGGGCACGCTGGAGGCCACCAAATTCACAATGGCCTGCACTTGCGAGGGGGTGAGGTAGCGGCCCGGGTGTGGCGTGATCACCACCGAGGCTTTGGGCGGCGTGCGGTCGCGCACAAAGGCCGACTGCTTGGGCAGCGCCAGGTGCACGCGCGCGGCCTGAATCGCCTGAATGTGCGTGATGCTGCGCGCCAACTCCTGCTCGATGGCGGCGGTGTAGCGCACCTGCTCCATGAACTGGCTGGTGGTCATGGCCGACTGCTCTTTGAGCGTTTCCAGCCCCACGGGCGCGGTTTTGGGAATGCCTTTGGAGGCCAAGAAAATACGGGCCTCGTGGTAGCGGCCAGACTGCACTGTGATTTGGCCGTTGTTGGGGTCCAGCTGAGGCTTGAAGTCGGCCGCCTTGAGCGCCTCCATAGCCGCTTGCGAGTCGGTCTCGTTCATGCCGGCTGAAATAGAGCGGTAAGTGGGCGCGTTGATGGCGGTGTAGATGCCCACAAAGAGCATCAGCACCAAGGCCAAGATCATGAAAGGCAGCGCTTTTTTGACGGCCGGCTGCTCAAACACCTGGCGCACTGGGCCAAAGGGGCCGGTGGGCTCAAACAGCTTGGCCAGCAAGCTGGGCCTGGGGGCGGCGGGCACGCCCGCGCCTGTGGTGGTGAGGGCGCCACCTGCTGGGTTGGCAGCAGAGGCGGGACCGGCTAAGCCGGGCAAGGGAGCGGTGGTGGTGGCCATGGGATTTTTCTTTCAGGACAGAGCAGCGCTCACACCGGCATGTTCATGATTTCTTCATAGGCCCTGAGCACCTTGTTGCGCACCTGCATGGTGGCCTCAAAGCTCAGGGACGACTTTTGCATGGCCAGCACCACGTCGGTCAGGGGCACGTTTTCACCGCGGTCGTAAGCCTCGGTCATTTGGCGCGAATTGGCCTGTGCGTCGTTGACCTGGTTGAGCAAGGTCTTGACGGCCTCGCCAAAGCCCGGCTTTTCAACGGGCTGGCTCTCCATGGACTGGATACCCCCCGAGGCCTGCGCCTGGTGGGCGCGCAGCGTGGCCAGCATGGACTGGATGTTGGCGTTTGAGTTGACTTTTTCAATCATGTCTGGCTCCTGCGGGCGGCGTGTGCGGTGGGGTCAGGCCAGCGCTGGTGCGCCACCCTTGAGCTTGGCCATCTTGTAGCGCAGCGTGCGGGGGCTGATGCCCAGCTTGGCAGCGGCCTCCAGGCGGCTGTAGGTGCTGTGCACGGCCGCCAAGATCAGTTGCTGCTCGTTCATTTGCACCGCTTGGTGCAAGTTGGCCGGCTCGTCGGTGGCTTCGGTGGCGTGGATGGCCGCGCTGTCGGCTGGAGCAGGGGGATTGGCTGGCGACCAGATGCTGGGCGCCGAGCTGCTGATGGGCTGGGCGTTTGCCACCTGCGCTGTGGCCGCCTCGGGCAGCGTGGCCCCGGTGGCGGGGGTGGCTTGGGGCAAGCTGGGCGCCCAAGCCGCATCGTCAAACATCAGGTGTTCGGGAAAGATCACCTCGTCGGTGCACATCACCAAGGCGCGCATGACCACGTTTTCCAGCTCGCGCACATTGCCAGGCCAGGGGTGGTTTTTGAGGCACTCTTGCGCTTGCAAGCTCACCGACAGCGCCCGACCGCCTTCGGCATGGCGCATCAACAATCGCGCGGCCAAAGGCAAGATGTCGCCCGGCCGCTCGCGCAAGGCTGGCACGCGCAGCTTGAAGGTGGACAGCCGAAAGTACAGGTCTTCACGGAACTCGCGGCTGGCCGTGGCCGCCCGCAGGTCGCGGTTGGTGGCGGCCACCACGCGCACGTCCAGCTCCATGGGGCGCTCACCGCCCAAACGGGTGAGCTGGCGCTCTTGCAACACGCGCAAGAGCTTGGCCTGCAGGTGAATGGGCATTTCGGCAATTTCGTCCAAAAACACCGTGCCGCCCTGGGCTTGCTCAAACAAGCCTCGGTGCTCTTTGAGTGCGCCGGTGAAAGCGCCTTTTTCGTGGCCAAACAGCATGTCTTCAATCAGGTGGTCGGGCAGGGCCGCACAATTGAGCGCCACAAACGGCCCCTGGGCGCGCGCCGACGACTCGTGCAGCACGCGGGCCAGCACCTCTTTGCCGGCACCGGTGGGGCCTTCAATCAGCACACTCACTGGCGCACGTGCCACGCGCTGGGCCAGCGCCAGCAGGTTGCGGCTGGCCGGGTCCACGTAGACCACGGTGCGGGAGGTTTTGGGCGGGAGCTTGGCTGCCTGCGGCGCAGCGGGGCGCCGGCTCGCGACCTGCCAGGCCTGGGCTGAAAAATCGTCGGCCGCCAGCACATGCTGGGCGCCCAAACGCATGGCCGCCACGGCCAGCTCCAACTCACGGCGCTCGACCCGGCACAGCACCGCCAAGCTGCAGCCCTCTTCGGCTTGCAAGGCTTGCACCTCGCGCAGCAAGTCGGGCGTGCCTTCCAGGCGCAGCGCAATCAGGCCCGCCTGGGGCAGTTGGTCTCGCAAATCGTCCAGCGTGGCCACGGGGTGGACCGCCAAACCAGCGGCTGCCAATTGCGCCCGGTCCGCGTCAGACAATGCGCGAAAGGGGTCCAGCCAAAGCAGGTGCTGCGTGTGTGAGGGGTTGTTCATGACAAGTGGCCTTGATGTCGGTTGTTCGACTCAGACCCGCAAATGTCATGCCAATGTGAAATGTAGTTAAAAACTACTTAAAAAGATGGTTTCCGAATATCAAACCGTCACTTTTGACGGATTTTCAGACCAATCGACGAAAAGTCGACAGACCCCGCACATCGGCCCATTCGGGCACGGGGTCCAGCGCCGGCGCAGGCACTGGCTCATAGCGGCGCAAAGGCTGGGGCCGCGGCACAGGCGCAGCGGTTTTGGAGACAAAGCCCAAGCAGGGCATGCCATCGGCGCGGAGCACCTCAATGGCGGGCAGCACCTTGGACTTGAAACCCATGAGGCGGCAAGCATAGGGACTGTGCGGGTCCCAACTGACGGCGAAATGCCTACAGCCAAAGCAATTGGGGGCGGGGCGCGAAGAAGCGGCAGGCGGGCCAGACATAGCGGCAGCCAGTATCGCCTAAGCGAGTGATAAAGAAGACTGAAACAGCATCACTGGAGCAGTTTGAGCACCGTCTGTTGCGAGGTGTTGGCCTGCGACAAAATGGCCGTGGCCGCCTGCTGAATAATTTGCGTTCGAGCCAACTCGCTGGAGGCCTTGGCGTAGTCGGCATCCAAAATGCGGCTGCGGGAGGCCGACGAGTTGGTCGACACATTGGTCAAGTTGTCGGCCGCGTAAGTCAGGCGGTTGATCTTGGCACCCAGGTCGGCGCGGTAGCGGTCCACGGCGCCCAGAGCAGCGTCCATTTGAGTGATGACATTTTCGGTGCTGACCGTCACATCCGTACTCATGGCTGTGGCCACGCCAGTCAACTCCACCAAGTTGCCAAAACCCACAGTGATGGTTTGGTTGGCATTGGCGCCAATTTGATAGACCGCCTCGGAAGTGGTGCCGTTCAAAATACCGCTGCCATTCCACTCCGTCATGTTGGTGATGCGCTTGACCTCGGACTGCAATTCATTGAACTCAAGCTGCAGCGACGCCCTGTCTGAGAGGTTGTAGGTGGCGTTGGCCGCTTGCACCGCCAACTCACGCATGCGCTGGAGCATGTTGGTGATTTCATTGGTCGCGCCCTCGGCCGTCTGGATCATGGAGATCGCATCGTTGGCATTGCGCACCGCCTGGTCCAGCCCGCGAATTTGCGCCGTTTGTCGGTTGCTGATCGCCAGGCCCGCAGCATCGTCAGACGCCGCATTGATGCGCTTGCCCGTGGACAACTGCTCCATGGCGTGGCTGAGCGAGCGGTTGTTGCGCGTCAATGCACTTTGGGCAATCAGCGAATTGAGGTTGGTATTGATAACTGGCATGGAATTTCCTATGCAAAAAAGCGCGGCAACGCGTTGCCACTGAAGGAGGGGTCAGCCGACGTGCGCCTCAGTGGTGACCTGGACAGGGACAGACTCCATCAATTGAGTCAACTCAGCATGCGCTTGGCGCAGGCCTTCGTGCTCTGGAAAAGCTTTCACAGCAATTCCGGCCTTGATAAAAGCCTGGAAGTAAGCACTGCGGCAGCGCAGCACCCGCACCAAGTGGTACCAGCATTCAGCCGACACCGCTGCGCCTTGAACAGCAATGAGTTTTTCCAAACAATCTTGGGCCTGGGCCCAATCTTGATTGACCTCTGCGACCAAGGCGCCCATGACCAAAATATCCTCGCTGTTCGGATACATGGCCACACCCGCAGCCACCAAGGCGTCGGCCACGTCCAGTTTGTCTTGTGCAACCCAGTAGGCGATGGCTTGACGCACTTCAGACGCGCTGAAGCGGTCGGCGTCTTCGGCCATGAACATGGGTTGGAAAGTGACCGGCTTCACCGGGGAACGCGCAGCAACACGTGACATGGAATAGCTCCTGATTGAGGTATTGGATCGGGTGGCAAGGAATTGCCACTTTCACCGACATGGACAATCTTCAGCAAGCCTCGTGCCAGGTCAAAGTGTCGGAAAAGCCATGCCAGAGCTTGGTGTCTGCCTGTCCAAAGGGGCTGGTTCACGCCACGACACGCTCAAAGCAGTCCAAGCAGTGGCATGCAAGCTGCTTGTAAAAGTGACTTTTGAAATTCTTGTCAAATTTTTTGACAGTTTTTGTTCTCTGGAGAAATGCATGTGCCCTGACCTGACCCTGCAAACCTTGTTGATAGACGCCAACAGCACAGACGAGCTGCAATGGGTGTTTCAAGGCAGCCCTGCGCAAGCGCCGCAAGCCACTGACCTGAACGACTTGGCCGTGGAAGTGGACTGGACGAAAAAAAGAACTGTTTGGATGCTGTACGGCGCTTGCCACGCTGACACGCTCGACGAGGTGCTGAGCTTGGTCACCGAATGCTCCAAAGTGGTGGTGCTGGAGGCCAATCACCCTGACGCCTACCATCTCACGGCGCCAGATCGCGAGCGCTTGCGACATCATCTGCTGCAAGAGCGGCTGTCCATCATCGTGGGCGGGAGTCTGGAGCAGCGGGTCAACAAACTGCTTGAGCGCATCGACATCAACAAGATGGACGGCTGGAAGCCCTTGCTCTCCCAGGCCCAGATGAACCTGCGGCCCGAAGACACGCGCGCCCTCTTCTCGCGCCTGGCCGCTGGCATCAACATGAAGGTGCTCAACAAAAACACCCACTTGGTGGTCTCGCTGCCCTACTTGCGAAATGCCTTGATCAATGCACCGCTGGCCAACCAAGCCCCCAGACTCAAACATTGGAAACAATCGCGCAAGGACAGGCCGGTGCTGGTGGTGTCTGCAGGTCCGTCACTGAACAAGCAATTGGCGCTGCTGACTGAGCACCAGGACCTGTTCACCATTTTGGCGGTGGACACGGTCTGGCCGATTCTTCAAAAGCATGGCATCGTGCCCGATGCCATTTTGGCCATTGACCGCATTTCCCGCCCCTCCTGGCCGCGCAACGGCGTGTCTGAAGACACCGCTTTTTGTGTGGACTTGGGCTGTGCGCCCCGGCTGGTCTGGTCGAACGACCACAACCATGTGTTTCTCAGTTGCAAGCCCGATATTTATGAATTGCTCACAGACCTGGGCGCCCAGGCCGAAGTACTTCGAACCGGCGGCTCGGTGGCCACATCGGCATTTCAGCTGGCTGAGGAGTTGGGGGGCAACCCCATCGTCTTTATTGGACAAGACCTGGCCCTGACCGACGGCCGCGACCATGCAGATGGTTATTTGCACGTCTACCAACCTGAGCGCCTGGCTAAGATTTCAGAAAACGGGTTTGATGTGGCCGGCTACTACGGCGGTCAGGTGCGCACCGAGCGCCAGTTGCTGTTCTACAAAACTTGGTTTGAGGGCCGCATCAAGGCCTTGCCTGAGCGCCTGATCATCAATGCCACCGAGGGAGGGGCCTGCATCGCGGGCGCCGCACAACTGCCATTTGCCACCGTGTGTCAGGAAATCCGCAGCACCAGCATGCGCAAAACGCCGCTGATGGGGTTTCAAGCCGAACGCATAGATCCTGAGTACATGGAAAAACTGTGTGAGGGCCTGGGCAAGCTCAAGGAGCGGGTGCGTGAATTTGGTGAAATTGCCCGCAGAGGGCGTGAAATTTGCAAACGCACGGGCCCCAAACCTTCCAAAAAACAGCTCGCACGCATTGACAAAATCAATCTTGAGCTTCGCTCCCATGAGAAAAACAGCACCATGGTGGTGGACGTCATGTGCATGGCGCAGATGGAAGCCATTCGCTACAAAGCACACATTGGCGAAGACATGGAAAAAATGTCAGATGTGGTTAAAAAGTATGACCAAGTCTATGCTGACCTTGAATCGGGCACGGCTGTGGCATTGCTCACACTGGACAAGGTCCAAGCTTTTTACAATATCGTAAAAGAGCGCGGTGAAATAGACCCCGAATTGGCTCAATCCATCTTTCCAATATAAAATCGAAAAGAAAATTTTACGAACAAGAAGAAAGAGCCGACATAATCCATCAGCTCGCCCAACCCAGAAAAATAACTCTTTAAATATTAATTACAAATTGAGATTAAAAATTAATTTATCTCAAAAGCATTAAAACCATTCGCGGCATTTGATTCGCCTGCGACAGCATGGCTTTGCCCGCTTGCTGAATAATTTGCGCGCGAGCCAGCTCAGCCGTCGATTTGGCGTAATCAGTGTCCATCACGCGGCTGCGCGAAGCAGCTGTTTGGGTCATGATATTGACCGCATTGTCCGTGGCATGCTCCAAGCGGTTCATGCCAGCACCCAAGCTTGAACGAAACTCGTCAATCGATGTCATGGCTTGGTCTATGCCAGTGATGACCTGACCCACTGAACCTTGGCTGAGAATGTCTGTGCCAGACACACCAGAGGCAACGCCCGAGTTCCAAAGGTTTTTGAACAACACCGCTACTTGATCGTTGGCCGCAGCACCCACCTGAATGGCCACGGTCGCCTTTGCGCCTCCAATGATATTCATGCCATTCCACTGAGTTTGCGAGGTCACCTGGTTGATCTGCGTTCGCAACCCAGTGTACTCATTGTTCAAAGATATGCGTTGTGTATCGCCGTTCACGCCGTTGCCAGCTTGTACAGCCAACTCGCGCATGCGCACCAGCATCTCGGTGATGCCTTGCGCGGCACCGTCTGCTGTCTGCATCATGGAAATGCCATCGGCCGCATTTCGAACGGCCTGACCCAGGGTGACCACCTGAAGTTGCAGTTTGTTGCCTATGGCCAAGCCAGCAGCATCGTCAGAGGCAGAGTTGATGCGCTGGCCTGTTGACAACTCCATCATGGCGCGGCCCAAGCGTCTGTCATTGACAGTTGAAGCTTGCTGGGCTTGCAAAGAAGAAATATTCGTGTTGATGCTGGTCATTGCTGCTCCTGCTTTCTTTGTCCAACACGGGACATAACAGCTGTGGATCGCCAAATGAGGCGTGTGCCATGGCAATCAAACTGACACGCACGTGTCGCATTAAAAGCCCGACAGCCAAGCCGTCGGGCTTTCAAGGCCTGACAGAAGGAATTAACGCAGCAGCGAGAGCACCTGTTGCGGCGCCTGGTTGGCTTGAGCCAACATGGCAGTGGCCGCTTGCTGAATAATCTGAGTGCGGGCCAACTCCGTGGTCGCTTTGGCGTAATCAGTGTCCTGAATACGGCTGCGGGATGCAGATGTGTTGGTCGACACATTGGTCAGGTTGTCAGCGGCGTAGGTCAGGCGGTTGATGGTGGCACCCAAGTTACCGCGGTAAGCATCAATCGCATCCAAGGCCGTGCTCAAATTGGTGATAGAAGCTGCGGTCAAAGTCACGGATCCAGCAGACCCGGTCTCAGCGGCACTAACGACAGCCGTCAAACCGCTCAAAGCCATGATGTCTTTGAACACCACCGTGATGGTCTGACCAGAATTGGCACCCACTTGATACACAGTTGAAACTGCGGCTGAGTTCGCCACCTTCTTGGTGTTCCACTCGGTGTTGTTGGAAATTCGAACAATTTCCTTGCTCAACTCGCGGTATTCAGCTTTGATGGCCTTCAGGTCATTGTCGTTGTTGGTGTTGTTGCTGCCTTGCACAGACAACTCACGCATGCGTTGCAGCATGTTGGTCACTTCGTTGGTGGCGCCTTCGGCCACTTGAATCATGGAAACCCCGTCATTGGCATTGCGAACCGCTTGATTCAAACCACGGATTTGAGCCGTCATTTTGTTGGCAATGGCCATGCCAGCGGCGTCATCAGCTGCGCCATTGATGCGCTTGCCGGTAGACAACTGCTCCATGGTTTTAGCCATGGCTCGTGTGTTGACAACGCCGGACTGCTGGGCGATCAGCGAATTGATGTTCGAATTAATCACAGACATGCTTGACTCCTAATGAGAGGGTTACGCGGGGCCTGGGCCTTGATCGCGAGGAAATTTTCAGACTTCACAGAACCTCAACATCTGAGCTCCTGGTACTTTATGAATCGGCGGGTTCGCGATTAACTTGAGCCTTTTATGCACATCATTTACACATTAAATGGCTTGGTCGTGGAGAACGCCCTTGAACTCTTCAATAGAGTGAGCAATGCGCAAGACCACCTCATTGGGGATCTGGCGCACCACCTCACCGGTGATGGAGTTGCTCACCTTGATGACCATGCGGTCGGCTTTTTCGTCCATCGAGAAAGCCAACGCGCGGCCGTTCAAACGCATCTGTTGGTTCATTTCGGCCAGCGTCTGCTTGAGCTGTTCGCGCATGGCCTTGGCCTGTTCCATGGTGTCTGCTCGGGCCGCGGCCGCCTGAGCCAAGGCCTGGGGCGGGCTGTCTGGGGAGGCAGCAGGCTTGGTCACAACGGCTTCGGCTGCGGCCTTATCGAAAGGGCGGTCCACATTCAGGGGTGTGACTGACAAACTCATGACCTTATCCTGTTCCGACAGACTCCGTGTTGGATGAACGGGTGTATCCCGCAGGGCTGAAACTGCCCAGTTTGGGTCTATCGAACTTTGAATCGGACGCGCGCAGGAAAACTTGAGCCCGAATCATGAAATTCGAGACCCCTCCCCCGATTTGAGCGGATCAAGGTGGGCTGACTGATACAAAAATATTGACTGTCAGCCTATCACTGTCATTTTTTGTTTAATAAAAGCTCAATGGCAGCCAGGTCGTCGGCCGTGTCAATGTCGATGGAGCGCGATCTGGGCATGACATAGGCCGCGCATTCAGACCCGAGGAAACCCTGATGCTGCTGGAAATAAGCCGTGCTCGCCACGTAAATGGCGCCGTTGAGCATGTAGACGGGCGGCAAATCCTGTCGCCGTGTCCTCAACTCAAGCTGGGGCAGCAAGGGCTGTAACTTGTACCCCGCATCAATTTGGTACATCCAGAAGGGTGACTCCTCCACCGGGCAAACCGACACACAAGCTTGTGCGCCTTGGCGGCACATCAACTCAAAGGCCGCATCTATGTCACTGGCCAGGCGCATGGGCGAGGTGGGCTGCAGCAGCATCACATGGTCAAAAGCGGGCAACTGAGCCAAGGCATGGGAGACCACGGCCAAAGAGCTGGCGCTGTCGCCCGAGAGCTCGGGCGGGCGGCGAAACAGAACCTCGCAGCCATGGGCCTCGGCCACCGCCATGATGTCGTCATCGTCCGAGGACAACACCACCCGGTCCACACAGGCACTGGCCAGGGCCGCCTCTATGGTCCAGGCGATCAAAGGCTTGCCGCCCACGGGCAGCACATTTTTACGAGGCAAACCTTTGGAGCCGCCGCGCGCTGGAATCAGAGCCAAGGTGCTCACGCGGCCTCCATGTTGGCGCGGCGAAGATCTTCCGGGCGCCCCACATCCAACCAGGGCTCGTGCATGGGGTAAACAATGGTGCGGCCCGCGTCCAGCCGCAGGCGGTCGAACAAGGTGGGCATGTCGCAATGGCTGCCCACCACAAGCCGGTCCAGGGCTTCGGGACTGAGGGCATAAATGCCCGCGTTGATCTGGCTGCGGTAAAGCGGCTTTTCTTCAAAACTGTCGATCTCCACGCCCTTGACGCACACCACACCAAAGGGATTTTGAATTTCGTGCTGGCGCACGGCCATGGTGGCCATGGCCTGGTGACGGCCATGGAAATCGAGCAGGTCTTTGTAATGCACATGGGTCAGCACATCACCGTTGGTCACCACAAAGGGCAACGCTGGGCGATGGCTCAGCAGACTCAGGCAGCCGGCCGTGCCCAAGGGCGTGTCTTCGCGCAGGTACTCAATGTTCACACCCCATCGGCTGCCATTGCCAAAGTGCTCCTCAATCATGTGGCCCAGGTAATGCAGCGAGATGACAAAGTTCTTGAAGCCATCGCCCTTGGCCCGCACAATGATGTGCTCCAGCATGGGTCGCCCGGCCACCTCCAGCATGGGCTTGGGGCAGTTTTGGGTGTGCGGGTACAGCCGTGTGCCGCGGCCACCGGCCATGATGACCATGAGGTTGTCCAAAGAAGCGGGTGCGGCAATCGCATCCCACACATGCAGGCCCACCACCACACCCTGGCTGTCGACCACGGGCAGTTGGTGGATTTTGTTGGCCTGCATCAGCTGCAAGATCAATTCACGGCCCATGTCGGGCGGCACCACCAGGGGTTTGGGCTGTAGAACCTCGTCAATGGGACTGGCCAGACCCATGCCCTTGAGAAACGCACGGCGAATATCGCCGTCTGTCAGCGTGCCTGCCAGCTTGTTCTCGGGGCTCACTGCCAGCACGATTTGCATGGTCGAGGCATTGAGGCTTTGCAAGGCCTGCTCAATGGTCGCGCCAAGAGGCACCAGGGCGGCGCGCCAGGATTGGGTGTCGTATTTCAGAGTCATGCGTGCAAAGCCTCAGTCAAGGGCTGGGAGGGTGTGAGGAAGGTCGTGAAATCTTTTTTTCAGCAGGCCCTCCAGGCGGTGCTGCTGCAAGACTTGCACAATGCGGCGACTGGCCCCACCGTCACCATAGGGGTTGCGCACCGTGGCCAGGCTGGCGCGAAAGTCAGGCTGGTAAAGACGGTCAAGCGCTTGGCCAATGGCCACGCGTTCAGCCGGGCAGTGGATGACACTGGCCGCTGACAGCCGGCCTTTTTGCCGCTCGCCGATGTTGACCGTGCCCACCCGCATGCTGGGCGCTTCGGTCAGGCCACTCGAAGAGTTGCCCACCACGCCGTCGACGAACTGCAAACACGACAGGTAACGCAGCTGGCCCAGCGAGGCATACACATGAACATGTGAGCGCGGCTGTGCATAGGCGTGGACCCGTGCCGCGAGTTCGCGGCCACCGGTGTCGGCATTGGGCAAGGTGATGATCAGCTCGGTGCCCTGCAAGTCGTCAAGGGCGTCGAACAAGGCTTGCAACTGCAAAGCCGAGTCGCCGTCCAAGGTAACCGGATGAAAAGTGACCAACAGATTTTTGGCGCCCAGTGAAAACCCCAGCGATTGCTGCAGAGCTTCACGGTCCAGCAAGTCCAAGCGCGTGATGGCGTCCACCCCCAGGCCTCCCACCATGAAAACACGCTCGGGCGACTCGCCCAGCTGAATCACGCGGCGTGCGTACTCGGGCGCCGCCACAAAGTGCAGGTGAGACATTTTTGTCACTGCATGGCGAATGGCGTCGTCAAACGCCCCTTCGGTGCTTTCCCCCCCGTGCACATGGGCCACGGGAATGCCGCCAATGAGCGCGGCGGTGACCACAGACAACAGTTCAAACCGATCGCCCAGCACCAGCACCACGTCAGGCTGGAGCTTGGCAAAAGCATCGGCAAAACCCATGGTGCCAACGCCCACCGACTTGGTGATGGCGCAGGCGCTGTCACCATCGAGCCGCATGTCCACCCGGCAGTCAATGGCAAAGCCGGCCTGCTCAATTTCTT
>CANHKH010000026.1 GCA_947460165.1 Comamonadaceae bacterium | reverse complement strand
GGCCACCACCAGCACCGGCAGCGCCAACCACCTGGCCCGCATGTGTTTGCTGCCAGACCCCCCCAGCCTGGACCGTGGCGAGGTCACCGACAAGGGCTCCATCAACCAGCGCGCCGTGCTGGCCCACCGGGCCGACACCGTGGCCGCACTGCATGCCGACACCCTGCGCCACATCCTCAAGCCGTCGGCCATGACGGCCCCCACACAGACCTGAGCCCACAACCCTGAGCACCGCATGAGCAAAACCGTCATCTACGAAACCGAGGTCATGTTTGGCGACTGTGACCCGGCAGGCATTGTGTTTTTTGCCAACTTCTCCAAATGGATGGACGCGTCCTCGCTGAACTTTTTTGTCAAGTGTGGCGTGCCCCCCTGGCGAGAGTTGAACAAAACCAGGCACATCATTGGCACGCCGCTGCTGGAAATCCACACCAAGTTCTTCATGCCCGCCACCTATGGCGAGCGCCTGCAAATTCACACCAGCGTGCAAGAGTGGCGGGCCAAGGTGCTGATTCACAAGCATGTGGTCATGCGCGGGGACGACCTGATCTGCGAAGGCACAGAAACCCGCGCCCTGGCCGTGCGGCTGCCAGGCGAAGACCGCATTCGCGCCATTCCCATTCCCGAAGACATCAAGGCCAAGTGCCTGTGATGAACAGCGCACCCACCACCGCGCCATTTCTTATTTCACCCCCCACCAGGAGACACGCATGACCCAACGACGAGCTTTCATTCAAACCACGCTGGCCGGCGCCTTGGTGGCCAGCACGGGCCTGCGCCAGGCCTGGGCCCAGCCCAGCAGCGTTGACCAAGTCAAGGTGCTGTATGGCTTTCCGCCCGGCAGCGCAGGCGACATTTGTGCGCGCCGCGTGGCTGAAAAATTTGCAGGCAGCAGCTACACCCGCAACCCAGGCGTCATCGACAGCCGCCCCGGTGCAGGCGGCCAAATTGCCCTGAACCTGCTCAAAAGCGCGCCAGCCGATGGCTCGGTGCTGGCCATGACGCCGTTTTCGGCCATCTCGCTGTACCCGCACATCTTTCGCAACCTGCAGTACAAGCCTTTTGAGGACTTCACCACCGTGGGCACCAGCTCCATGATCCACCATGGCTTTGCCGTCGGCCCCATGGTGCCCGAGAGTGTGAAAAACGTGCGCGACTTCATGGCCTGGGCCAAGGCCAACCCAGACAAAGCCAGCTACGGCTCGCCCGCTGCAGGCTCCACGCCGCACTTCATTGGCGCGCTGCTGGGCCTGAACAACAACTTTGACTTCAAGCACGTGCCCTACCGTGGCTCGGTGCCCGGTGTGACCGACGTGGTCGGCGGCCAGATCGCCTGCATGTTCACGCCGCACGGCGACTTCATTGCCAACCACAAGGCCGGCAAAATGCGCATCCTCGCCACCTCGGGCCGCACCCGCTCGCCCTTTGTGCCCGACGTGGCCACCTTTGCCGAGCAAGGCTTTCCTGAGCTCACGGTGGAAGAATGGTTTGGCTTTTACGCCCCCGCCAAAACCCCGCCCGCCCTGGTGCAAGCCGCCAACGCAGCCATCAACGCTGCATTGCGCGACAAAGGCGTGCAAGACGCCTTCACCGTGGTCGGCCTCATTCCCTTTGGCGGCACACCGGCCGAGCAGCAACGCAGCGCCCAGCTTGAGTTTGAACGCTGGGGCCCGCTGATCAAGCGCATCGGATTCACCGTCGACTCCTGATCGCCCGCTGCCCGGCCGCACCCACGCCGGGCAGTTCCATTTCCATTGGTTTGTGCCCCATGACCCCCTACCAGCCCTCCACCGACGACTGCTTTTTTTTGCTCCACGAGGTGGTGCAAGCCCGCACCAAACTGGGCGAGTTACCGCGTTTTGCCGAGATTGACACCGAGCTCATGGCCCAGGTGCTCACCGAGGCGGCCAAATTTGTGGCCGAGGTGGTCGCCCCCCTGCAAGCGGTGGGCGACAAGTTGGGCGCGCAGTTCAAGAACGGGCAAGTCACCATGCCGCCTGGCTTCAAAGACGCCTACCAAGCTTTTTGGCAAGCCGGCTGGCCCGCACTGGCGGCCGCGCCTGAAGACGGCGGCCAAGGCCTGCCCTGCGTGCTGGAAGCCATTCTTTACGACTGGCTGAGCGCGGCCAACCACGGCTGGACCATGGCGCCCGGCCTCTTGCACGGCGCCTACGAATGCATCAAGCACCACGCCAGCGCGGAGGTCAAAGCGCAGTTTTTGGGCAAAGTGGCCACCGGCGAATGGCTGGCCACCATGTGCCTGACCGAGCCGCACGCCGGCAGCGACCTGGGCCTGGCCAGCACCAAGGCCGCCCCACTGGCCGATGGCTGCTTTGCGCTGAGCGGCACCAAAATATTTATCTCAGGCGGCGAACACGACCTGACCGACAACATCGTTCACCTGGTGCTGGCCCGCCTGCCCGATGCACCGCCCGGCCCCAAGGGCTTGTCGCTGTTTTTGGTTCCCAAGTTTTACGCCGCCGGCAGCCGCAGCGCTGTGCACTGCGAGCGAATTGAAGAAAAAATGGGTCTGCACGGCAGCCCCACCTGCGTCATGCGCTTTGATGAGGCACAAGCCTGGATGGTGGGCGAGCCGGGCAAGGGCCTGGGGGCCATGTTCATCATGATGAACTCGGCGCGCTTGCATGTGGCCATGCAAGGCATGGGCCTGCTGGACGCGGCCTGGCAAAAAGCCCATGCCTACGCCCTAGAGCGGCGGCAAATGCGCGCCCCCGGCAGCCCAAAAGCTGCGGGCCAAGCCGACCTCATTGCTGACCACCCGGCGGTGCGCCGCATTTTGGACAGCCAGCGCGCCTGGATTGACGCAGGCCGCGTGTTGGCCTTTCGCACCGCGCTGGAGCTGGACGTGGCCCAACACCATGGCGACGCGGCCCGCCGCGCCCAGGCCCAGCGCTGGTGCAGCTTGATCACACCCGTGCTCAAGTCGGCCTGGAGCGAGCAAGGCTTTCTAGGTGCCAGCGCCTGCCTGCAGGTCTTGGGCGGACACGGGTATGTGAAGGAGTGGGGCATAGAGCAAATCGTGCGCGACTCGCGTGTGGCCATGATTTACGAAGGCACCAACGAGATCCAGGCCATAGACCTCTTGGTGCGCAAGGTGCTGAGCGACGGCGGCCAAGCCTTGGACGCTTTGCTGGCCGAGCTACAGGCAGACCTGCCCCCTGCAGGGCAAGCACGCTGCCAGCGCCTGCGCGCGCTGGTGGCCCAGATCGTGGCCGCCAGCGTCCACGACGCCAGCCTGTCCTATGCCGTCGCCGACGACTTTTTGCGCGCCCTCGCCCTGGTGCTGATGGACTGGGCCTGGGCCCAGATTGTGGCCACACCCGGCAGCCACACCCCGCGCTGGCAAGCACCGGCCCTGGCCTTTGCCCGCCATGTGCGGCCTGAGTTCAACATGCGGCTGGAGATCATCAGCGAGCGCTGCTTGGAAATTCAGCATCCCCCGGCCACAGCATCCGCCTGATGCCCAAAAAAAGCTCAGCCCACGCGATCATGGCGGCCCATGAGTTGGGCACTGATCATGGCTTGCCGCCCGCTGAGTCCAGTGTTGAACGGGTGGACACCCGCTACCTGGAAGGCCTGATCGGCTACAACGCCAGGCGCGCCGCCTTGGCCGTGATTGAGGTGTTCCTCACCCGCATGGCCCCATATGGCCTGCGGCCTGTGGACTTTTCCATCCTCTCGCTCATCACGCACAACCCCGGCATCACCGCTCGCCAACTGTGCGCTACGCTGGGCGTGTTGCCGCCCAACATGGTGGGCATGGTCAACCGCTTTGAGGCGCGCGGCCTGGTCGAGCGCCGCCCCCACCCCAGCGACCGACGCGCCCAAGGCCTGCACCTCACGCCGGCGGGCCAGGCGCTCATGAAAGAAGCCGAACACACGGCCGAGCAGTTGGAAAAAGACGTGGCCCACAAGCTGACGCCTGATCAGCAACAAACACTGATGGACTTGTTGCAAAAAATCTATGTGTGACAGCCGCCCAAGCCAGACTGTTCACGCGCAAAATGAATCCGTATCTGACCCCAATTCATGCCCCTGCCTCCAAAGTAAAATCAAAATTAACTTAATTTTTACGACCCCGCACACCAGGAGCTCGCCATGGGCAAAGAACAGCGCAACGAAAAAATGAGCAAAAAGCCTAAGAAAGACACCAGCTTGCCCAAAGGCTCGGTGCCTTCAGACCGGCCCTCCCCACCGGTGACATCGGTCATCCCGCGCGGCAAAGACAAAGACAAGTTCAAGTAATTCGGCCGCCAAAGGCCCAAAAAAGGCTTGCAGCCAGCCGGTGGCCTCCATCGGCTGGCTTTTTGCGCTTGGTTGAGCCGGCAAGTCCAGGTCTTGGCTGCGCACCCCTGCCCTGGCGGTTCTTTGGTGGCGGACTGTCCCCCGAGACCCATGGGCTGGAGCAAAAGCACCCCAACCCTCTTTTGAAGCCTTGAAATGGGCCCAGCCGTCCCCAACTCTTAAAAAGCAAACGTCCAACCCATTGCGAATTCAGCATGCCAGACCACGAACAAAACCCATTGAATCAAGACCCCAGCGGCGACCAAGCCGCCCACCCAGCGGATGCGGCAGCGGCCGCCGGGATCACCCCCGAATTTCTCATGCAGGCCCTGCAGTCCGAGTTGGCGGGCTTGAAGACCAAAAACGCCGAACTGGCCGAAAGTTACCTGCGCGCCAAGGCCGAGGCTGAAAACGCCCGCCGCCGCGCTGAAGAAGAAATCAGCAAGGCCCGCAAATTTGCGGTGGAAAGCTTTGCCGAAAGCCTGCTGCCCGTGACCGACAGCTTAGAAGCCGGCCTGCTCATCAAAGACGCAAGCAACCAGCAAATCCGTGAAGGCGCCCAGGCCACGCTCAAGCAACTCAAAAGCGCCCTGGAACGCAACAAAGTGCTTGAAATCTCGCCTGCCGCTGGCACCAAGTTCGATCCCCATCAACACCAAGCCATCAGCGTGGTGCCGGCCGAGCAAGAGGCCAACACCGTGGTCAGCGTACTGCAAAAGGGCTACTCCATCGCCGAGCGGGTGCTGCGCCCTGCCCTGGTGACTGTGGCCGCCCCCAAATAAAGAACTGAGCAGGCCGATAAAGGCCGTGACTTGTGTGGTCAGGGCCTTGAAGTCCTGCAACTTATCCACACATTCCACACAAGACCATCCATCTCGGCTCATCACTGAGCCGACCCCAATTTCAAATTTCGGAGAAAAGCATCATGGGAAGAATCATCGGCATCGACCTGGGCACCACCAACAGCTGCGTGGCCATCATGGAGGGCAACACCACCAAGGTGATTGAAAACGCTGAGGGCGCGCGCACCACCCCGTCCATCATTGCCTACCAAGAAGACGGCGAAATTCTGGTCGGCGCCTCGGCCAAGCGCCAGGCCGTGACCAACCCGCGCAACACGCTGTACGCCGTCAAGCGCCTGATTGGCCGCAAGTTCGTTGAAAAAGAGGTGCAAAAAGACATCAACATGATGCCTTACACCATCAGCAAGGCCGACAACGGCGACGCCTGGGTCGAAGTGCGCGGCAACAAAATGGCGCCTCCCCAGATCAGCGCCGAAGTGCTGCGCAAAATGAAGAAAACCGCCGAGGACTACCTGGGCGAAGCCGTGACCGAGGCCGTCATCACGGTGCCGGCCTACTTCAATGACGCCCAGCGCCAAGCCACCAAAGACGCCGGCCGCATTGCGGGCCTGGACGTCAAGCGCATCATCAACGAGCCCACCGCAGCGGCCCTGGCCTTTGGCCTGGACAAGCAAAGCAAGGGCGACCGCAAAATTGCCGTCTACGACCTGGGCGGCGGCACCTTTGACGTGTCCATCATCGAGATTGCCGACGTCGACGGTGAAAAGCAGTTTGAAGTGCTGTCCACCAATGGCGACACCTTTTTGGGTGGCGAGGACTTTGACCAGCGCATCATCGACTTCATCATTGCCGAGTTCAAAAAAGACCAGGGCGTGGACCTGTCCAAAGACGTGCTGGCTCTGCAGCGCCTCAAAGAAGCCGCTGAAAAAGCCAAGATCGAGCTGTCGTCTTCGGCCGCCACCGACATCAACCTGCCCTACATCACGGCAGACGCCTCCGGCCCCAAGCACCTGAGCTTGAAGATGACCCGCGCCAAGCTCGAGAGCCTGGTGGACGAGCTCATCGAGCGCACCATGGAGCCCTGCCGTGTGGCCATCAAAGACGCGGGCGTGAGCGTCAAAGACATTCACGACGTGATCTTGGTCGGCGGCATGACCCGCATGCCCAAGGTGCAAGACAAGGTCAAAGAGTTCTTTGGCCAAGAGCCGCGCAAAGACGTGAACCCCGACGAGGCCGTGGCCGTGGGCGCAGCCATCCAGGGCCAGGTGCTCTCGGGCGACCGCACCGACGTGCTGCTGCTGGACGTCACGCCTTTGTCCCTGGGCATTGAGACCATGGGCGGCGTCATGACCAAGATGATCAAGAAGAACACCACGATCCCGACCAAGTTCGCGCAAACCTTCTCGACCGCCGAAGACAACCAGCCGGCCGTGACCATCAAGGTGTTCCAGGGCGAGCGTGAAATTGCCGCCGCCAACAAGGGCCTGGGCGAATTCAACCTTGAGGGCATCCCGCCCTCGTCGCGTGGCACGCCTCAAATTGAAGTGACTTTTGACATTGACGCCAACGGCATCTTGCACGTCACCGCCAAAGACAAAGGCACGGGCAAAGAAAACAAAATCACCATCAAGGCCAACTCGGGCTTGTCGGAGTCCGAGATCCAGCAAATGGTCAAAGACGCTGAGCTCAATGCCGAGGCCGACAAAGAAAAAGTCGAGTTCGTGCAGGCCAAAAACAACGCTGACGCCCTGGTGCACAGCGTGAAAAAGTCCCTGGGCGAGTACGGCGACAAGCTCGATGCGGGTGAGAAAGAAAAAATCGAAAAAGCCATCTCCGAGATGGAAGAAGCCCTCAAAGGCGAAGACAAGGCCGCCATCGACGCCAAGAACACGGCCCTGATGGAAGCGAGCCAAAAGCTGGGCGAAAAAATGTACGCCGACATGCAGGCCGACCAAGGTGCGCAGGCGGCAGCCGGTCAGGCCGGCGCTGAGGGCGCGGCAGCTGGGGGTGGCGCAGGTGGCGCAGGTGGCGCCAAGGCCCAAGACGATAATGTCGTGGACGCCGAGGTCAAAGAAGTCAAAAAAGGCTGACCTCAGCCCGGCATTGGTTGGCCCACGCGGGGCGGCTGCTTGCCCCGCGCGCCACAAGCGGAATCCGGGCTTTTGTCCGGCTTCCGCTTTGTTGCGTGAGGGCCCTGTTTTTTCACATCACTGAGCGCACGGTTTCATGGCCAAGAAAGACTATTACGACACGCTGGGTGTGCCCCGCAACGCCAGCGAAGAGGACATCAAAAAGTCCTACCGCAAGCTCGCCATGAAGTACCACCCTGACCGCAACCAGGGTGATTCGGGCAAGGGCGCTGAAGAAAAATTCAAAGAGGTCAAAGAGGCCTACGAAATGCTGTCCGACGCCAGCAAGCGCGCGGCCTACGACCAGTACGGTCACGCCGGGGTAGACCCCAACATGCGCGGCCCGGGCGGTGCGGGCGGCGAAGGCTTTGGTGGCTTTGCCGAGGCCTTTGGCGATATTTTTGGCGACGTGTTTGGTGGCGCCAACGGCGGTGGTGGCCGTCAACGCGGCGCAGGCGGTGGCCGCCAGGTCTTCCGTGGCAACGACATCAGCTACGCCATGGAGATCACGCTGGAAGAAGCGGCCACTGGCAAAGACGCGCAAATTCGCATTCCCAGCTGGGACGACTGCCGCACCTGCTCGGGCACGGGCGCCAAGCCCGGCACCAAGGTGGTCAGCTGCACCACCTGCCATGGCCACGGCGTGGTGCAAATGCGCCAAGGCTTTTTCAGCGTGCAGCAAACCTGCCCTCAGTGCCGAGGCACGGGCAAGCTCATTCCCGAGCCCTGCGTGGCCTGCCATGGCGTGGGCAAAACCAAAACCAACAAAACGCTGGAAGTCAAAATCCCTGCAGGCATTGACGACGGCATGCGCATACGCTCCACCGGCAACGGCGAGCCGGGCACCAACGGCGGCCCGCCGGGCGACCTATACATTGAAATTCGCATCAAAAAGCACGAGATTTTTGAACGCGAAGGCGACGACCTGCACTGCGTGGTGCCCATCAGCTTCCCGCGCGCGGCCTTGGGCGGCGAAATTGAAGTGCCCACCCTGGGCGGCAAAGCGGCCATTGACATACCTGAAGGCACGCAAGCGGGCAAACAGTTCCGCCTGCGTGGCAAAGGCATCAAGGGCCTGCGCTCGAGCTACCCCGGCGACCTGTACTGCCACGTTTCCATTGAAACGCCGGTCAAGCTCACCGAGCACCAACGCAAGCTGCTCAAGGACTTTGAGGACTCGGTCAAAAAAGGCGGGGCCAAACACACGCCCACCGAAGAAGGCTGGACGGACAAGCTCAAGAACTTTTTCAGCGCCTGAACCATCGCTTCAACGCCGCATTGCCTTTGTAGGAACTTGCCTGCAAGCGATTCGTGCCACGCCACAGGCATTGCATCACGCCATGATTCGCCGGCAGTCCGGCTCCTATCAGGGGACAGAAGAACGGCTGGTGTTTTGAATTTGTAGAGCTTGCCTGCAAGTGATGTGGTGCACGACTTGACGGCCCTTCAATCCCAGGAAGGACTGATCCTGGCCAAGCCCGCACGGCGGATTTGCTCGATGTGGACGGCTTGTTGGTCACGAGGGATTTGATTGGCGATGATGTGTGAAGGGGTAGCTTTCAGCTCACTTCATGCCATCAAGTGTGATACGCTGAAAATCAATTGGAGTTTTCTATGGACCGCATTACCTTAGAACCTGGCAAACGCGGCGGCCGCCCTTGCATCCGGGGCCTGCGGATTTCCGTTTACGACGTGCTCGCCATGTTGTCGAACGGCATGTCGCAAGATGAAGTGCTGGAAGACTTTCCCGAACTGACACGCGAAGACATCATGGCGACCCTGGCCTACGCCGCCGACCGCGAACAGCAGGTGTACTCACTGAAAGTGCAATAAGGCTGCTGTTAGACGAAAACCTGTCCCGGCGGTTGGTCCCTTTTCCGCAGCACACCTTTCCTGGCTCCAGCCAGGTGGTGCTGCTGGGCATGGGGTCGGCGTCAGACAAAGAGGTCTGGCAGCGTGCCAAAGACGATGGCTATGTGGTGGTGTCGCGGGATGCCGACTTTCAGGAGTTGTCGCTGGTGTGGGGCGCCCCACCCCAAGTCATTCGCCTGCGAACTCCAAACCAGACCCGCGCAGCAGTGCTCAAGCTCCTCCTGGACAACAAGGACGTCATTCATACTGCCCTAGAAACACAAGCCCTTGCGTCGATCGAACTGATTGCTTGACGCTACAAACGCGAGATGCGTTTGGCGATGATGTGTGAACATGCCTGAATTGAGCGTCAGTCTCCATAGACCTGAGCGACTGCCGCCCACCACGCTGCCAAACAATGGGATTAAACTGAACTTGTAACGTTTACCCACAATTGATTGTCATGACCGTTTGTGGGTCCTTGAGTTCGGAGAATGGGTCAATGTCGGCACACAAGATGTGGGGCGGGTGCGGGTCGCACCTTGGATGGGCATGACACTGGCCCGTTGTCGCTTGATGGGCGACCAAGCGGTCTTGGTCGGTACCCGCAGCGAAGGCGTGTCCCGTTTCAGCGGCATCAGGTACGCACTCTCACCCGTGGGGTCTCGCCGGTTTGCCCCGCCAGAGCCCTGTGTGCTCGAAGGCCAGACAGATGCCACACGTCCTGGCGCCATGGCGCCGCAGCACCCGTCCTTGCTCAGCGCTGTGCTGGGGCAAATGCAGGGCACTCAGTCAGAGGACTGCCTGCACCTGACGGTGTGGACCCCAGACGACGGCTTGCACGACCAGGCCCTTCGCCCTGTGCTGGTGTGGATACACGGGGGCGCGCTTCAAAGCGGCGCAGGCGCGCTCGACTGGTACGACGGCGCGCAGCTGGCCCGTGCAGGCAATGTGGTCGTGGTGGCGGTGAATTACCGGCTGGGTGTGTTGGGCTGGCTGTGCCCTTCTTGGGGCCTCGCCAACCTGGGCTTGCTGGACCAAGAACTGGCGCTGCAGTGGGTCAGCGACCACATTGCCAGTTTGGGGGGCGATGCCCAGCGCATCACGGTCATGGGGCAATCTGCGGGTGGACAGTGTGTGGCTGCTTTGTTGGCGCGTGAGCCTCGTTTTCAAAGAATCATTTTGCAAAGCGCGCCCCTCGGACGCGGCTGTCGTTCACGGGCAGCAGCCACCTTGCTGGGCGATGCGGTGTGCCGCGCCGCCGGCGTTGCCGACCTGGAGGCGGCGCAGGCGCTGCCGCTTGCACAGTGGATGCAGGCACAGCTTGAGCCAGGCGTGCGGGAGGTGCTGGCCGAGCTGCAAGATGGACAAGGCTTGTTCAGCCTGGTGGCCGACGGCCACACCCTGCCCTTGACCCTGAACCTGGACGCCCTGGCTGCCTCGGCCGACGTGCTGATTGGCACCAACCGCCATGAAATGGCGGCCTTTCCAGGTCAGCGTTCAGGCCCTGAGGCCGACCGTCTGGGTGAATCTGTGTTTGCTGCGCCTGCCCAGCAGTGGGTCCATGCCGCGTCGGCGGCTGGCCGTGGGGCCTGGCAATACCGCTTTGATGCCGCAGCCAATGAGCGCTTGGGCGCCTGCCACTGCATGGAGCTGCCTTTTGTGTTCGGCACGCACGCGGCCTTCAAAGACGCGCCCATGATGCAGGGGCTGAGCCCATCGCAGACACGCAGGCTCACACAGTCAGTGCAAAGCGCCTGGCTGTCCTTTGTTCGCCAAGACGCCGAGCCTTGGCCTGCCAGTCCCCACCTGCAGCTGTTTGAATGAAATTGGCTGCCCCTGGGCAGCGCGCTCAAGACCCCGTCCTTTCTTGCAACGAGTCATCCTTATCCACAGAAAACAATGAGTCTCCCCCACGAAGAAGCTGTTCCCGCTGCCGCTGACCGGCTCCATCAATTTGACCAAGTGGCGCCCATCCAGGCCACAGATGAAGACATCCGTGCCGCCGTCAACGATGCCGAGCTTCCGGCCCTGCTCGCGGCTTTGGCCATGCTCACTGGCGATGAGTCGCTGTTGGCAGACGATCTGAAACCGCCCTCGCCCTCCATGACCAGTCGCATCTCGCCCCAGGGCGGCATGTCGGCCGCGGCTCAGCTCAAGGCCAGAGCGCTGGCGACCGAGGCGCTGATCGCCTATCGCAATGCAGGATGCCCCGCCCCTCAAGCGCCTTCGGCCCCATGGTTGGACCGGATCGTGCAATTCATGATCAAGTCCGGGCACGAGGACTTCATGAACCTGCTGCGCCATGAGCTGAACCTGCCCAAGGACGCGGGCGCACCCACCTGGTCGGTGAACGACTTTCCAGCTGCGGCCAAGCTCCGAGTGGCGGTCATAGGCTCAGGCTTCGCGGGCATTGCTGCAGCGCACAGGCTCAAACAAACAGGCCTGAACTTCACCGTGTTTGAGAAAAACGCCGAGGTCGGCGGCGTCTGGTGGGAAAACACCTACCCCGGGTGCAGGCTAGACACGCCCAACTTTGCCTACAGCCTGTCCTTCGGCCAAAAGCAGGACTGGACCCAACATTTTTCGCAGCAGCCAGACATCATCAAGTACCTGCTGGAGGTGGTCGACCTGGCAGGCATACGGCCCCACATCCGATGCGACGCCGAGGTGCAGTCGCTCACCTACAACGACAAGGCCGCCACCTGGACAGTGAGCTCACGCAACAAGGCCGGCGTGGCCAGAGAAGAAGAGTTTCACTTCGTGATCACCGCCATGGGACTGCTGAACCGACCCAGCATTCCTGACTTCAAGGGCCTGGACACCTTCCAGGGTGCGCTCATCCACTCTGCGGCCTGGCAAAGTGATGTGCAGCTGGAAGGCCGCCGGGTGGCACTGATTGGCACAGGCGCCAGCGCTTTTCAAATTGGCCCGGAGATCTTTGACAAGGTCGAGCAGTTGAGCGTGTTCCAGCGCAACCCGCCTTGGATGCTGCCCACCCCCACTTACCACGACGACCTCAAGCCAGGCATGCAATGGCTGCTCCAACATGTGCCGTCCTATGGTCGGTGGTTCAGGTTTTGGCAGGTGTGGATGGGTGTGGAAGGTCGCTTGCATCTGGTGGGCGTGGACCCGGAATGGAAGCATCCCGTCTCGGTGAGCGCGGCCAACGAAATGCTCAGGCAGGAATGCCTTGAAACCTTGGAGCGCCAGTTTGCAGACAGGCCGGAGCTCCTGCACAAAGTCACCCCCACCTACCCGCCAGGCGCCAAACGCATGCTGCGCGACAACGGCACTTGGCCGGCCATGCTCAAGAGCGCCAATGTGGCGCTGGTCACCGAAGGGATTTCCCATCTTTCAGAAAACGCCATCCACACCTTGGACGGGCAGACCCACCCGGTGGATGTGATCATTTGCGCCACCGGCTTCAAGGCGGCCGACTTTCTGTACCCGCTGCAGGTGCTGGGCGCAGGCGGCGCCGATTTGCATGCGCAGTGGGACGGGGACTGCCGCGCCTACATGGGCATCACCGTGCCGGGCTACCCCAACTTGTTCATGACCAGCGGCCCCAACACCGGCGTGGTGGTCAATGGCAGCGCCATCTTCTTTTCTGAATGCCAAGTGGAGTATGTGCTCAGAGCCATAGGCCACATGCTGGATCACGGCCATCACAGCATCGAAGTCCGCCAAGCGCCCTACGAGGCGTTTAACGCCTACATGGATGAGAGCAACAAAACCAAAGCCTGGGGCGTGTCCACGGTCAGCAGCTGGTACAAAAACAGGGCGGGCCGGGCTGCGCAAACCTGGCCCTTGGGCCTGCTTGACTACTGGAAGCTCACCGAAGGCTTCACGCCTGAGCCCTATGATTTTTCGTAAGCTGTGACCTTGGCCAGCTTTTTCTAGACTTTTTTGGAAGCACACATGTTCAAAACCCACCTGTTGCGCGCATCACTGATGGTTGTTGCAGCCACGATTTTTTCTGTTTCGGCCTTCGCACAGTCCTATCCCGACCGGCCCGTCAAGCTCACGCTTCCCTTTCCCCCTGGCGGCTCTGCCGATTCGGTGGCGCGCGACCTCGCCGAGAAATTGCGTGCCGATGGCGGCGGCTCTTTTGTGGTGGAAAACCGACCGGGCGCCGGGGGCAACCTCGCCACGGGCCATGTGGTGAAGTCGGCCAACGATGGCTACACCCTGCTGGTGGGCGTGACAGGCGCCACCGTGATCAACCCAGAGCTCTACCCCAACTTGGGCTACCAACCGGCCACCGATCTGGCGCCCATCTCCATGCTGGCACAAGCCCCGGTGGTGGTGGTGGCCAGCCCAGAATCGCGCATCGCCAGCTTGCAGCAACTGGTCAGCCGGGCCAAGGCCGAGCCCGGCAAGATTTCTTTCGCCACCAATGGCAAAGGAACCTCCCACCATTTGGCCGGTGAGTTGTTCAAAATTCGGGCCGAGATCTCCATGGTGAACATTCCTTACAGCGGCACACCCGGGGCGCTGCAAGACATCGCCGCTGGCCGGGTGGAAATCGGCTTTTTGGACTTGACGGCAGCCATGCCGCTGATTTCTGCCGGCCGCATTGTGGCGCTGGCCACCACGGGTGCTGAGCGTTCTGCAGCGCTGCCCAATGTGCCGACGGTGGCCGAATCGGGCTTTCCGGGCTACGAGGCCATGACTTGGATTGCGCTTTTCGCCCCCAAAGGAATGAACCCGCAGAACGTGAACAAACTCAGCAAAATGGTCAATGCGGCCTTGGCGGACAGGGAGTTCAAAAAGAACGCGGCTTCAAAAGGCATGGACGCGGTGGGCTCCAGCCCCGAGGCTTTGCAGCGTTATGTCAACGAAGAGTCGCAAAAGTGGCGCTCCGTGATCCGCCAGGCCGGCATCAAACTCGATTGACCAATGGCCGGCCTGCGGTCATGGCTGTGAACTGGCACGCAACGCATTGAGGCCGCGGGCCAGCTTTGACCCACCCAGTGCCTTGGCACAGCCCGCGTTTTATTTGCAAAGGCTCTCCAGCCTGGACGCACTGCTGCCCCCAAGTCGCTGGCCAGACAGCGCCGTCAAGGCCTGCCTTAGGAGACTCAGACCGTTTTGCAACTCCAACTCGGTCATATTGAGTGGCGGCATGAAACGCAGGCAATGCGGGCGCGGCGCGTTAAGCAGCAGTCCCAAGGTGTGACAGGCGTGCACCAGCTCTGGCCCTGACAGACCGCCCAACTCCAGCGCCCAGAGCAGACCTTTGCCGCGCACCTCACCCAGCCCAAATTCTTCAGAGATGGCGCGCAAGCCCTGCTCCATGTGGGCACCCCGCGCGCGCACCTGCGCCAAAAAAGCCGGTCTGGCCAACTCTCGCACCATGGCCAGGCCCACCGCGCACATGAGCGGGTTGCCCGCCAGCGTGCCGCCGTGATCGCCCCACTCAAACACACTGGCGTGCTGGCGCGCCAACACCGCAGACAGGGGCACGCCGCCGCCCAGGCCCTTGCCCAGGGTCATGATGTCGGGCCGCACGCCGTAGCCCTCAAAGCCAAACATCTGGCCCAAGCGGCCACAGCCGGTTTGCACCTCGTCGACGATCAGCAGCAGGCCGTGTTCATCGCACAGCGCCCTGAGGGCCTGCACAAATGCCAAGGTGGCGGGCTGCACCCCGGCCTCGCCCTGAACAAGTTCGAGCATCACGGCAGTGCAGTGCGCTGACAACTGCGCTTTGACCGAGTCCAGGTCATTGAGCTTGGCCTTGAGAAAGCCTGGCATGTGCGGGGCAAACATCTGGTCCCAGCCGGGCTTGCCGCTGGCGGCCATGGTGGCCAGGTTGCGGCCGTGGAAAGCGTTGTCAAAGCTGATGATTTGAAAGGCACCGCCCCGGTGCAAGCGCCCCCATTTGCGGGCCAGCTTGATGGCGGTTTCATTGGCCTCGGCGCCCGTGCTGCCAAAAAACACCTGGTCCAAGCCCGAGAGCTCGCACAAGAGGGCGGCCAGTTCCAGACTGGGCGCGTTGTAGAACGCCGGGCTGGGCGTGAGCAGGCGCTGAGACTGCACCGCCAGCGCCTGCGTCAGCACGGGTGGGCAGTGCCCCAGCGCATTGACCGCCCAGCCCTGCAGCCAGTCCAGGTAGCGCTGCCCTTGCGCGTCCCACAGCCACGCGCCCTGGCCGCGCACAAACACTTGTTGGGGGCGCGCGTTGATGGCCATCAGGCAGGGGATCTGATTGACGAGGGTGGCGCTGTCGTTCATGGGAGGTCCTTTGAAAATGAGCAGACAAGAAAAAAGCCACGGGGGTGAGCCGTGGCCTGGTGGGGAGAACGTGGGGATGGGAGGCGGTCAGCGGTCCATCGTCTTGATCTCACGCGCAGGGCACGGCCACGAGCGTCGGGCTCGTGCGCATCGCGCGCTGGGGGACTTCAGGAGGAAAGACATGAGCGACATGCTAAGCGAAAGGCTCAGAGGTCACTGCAAAAAATAGTCAGCAAATCAGCTTGCCAGGCGCTGCGCCTGCCTTTGCCGCCACAGCAGCCAGGCGCAGAAGAGGCCCATGGCCAAGAAAGCCAAGAAGGACCAGTTGGCGATGGACAGCCCCAAAAAGGTCCAATCGATCTTGGTGCAGTCGCCACTGCCCCGAAAAATCATGGGAATGGCGCGCTTGAGGGGGAAGGTCTCAATCATTCCGTAAAAGTCTCGGCCGCAGGAATACACCTCGGGCGGAAACCACTGCAGCCAGCTTTGGCGGGCGGCCACAAAAGCCCCAGATCCCGACAAGAGCACCAGCAGGCCCAGGCCCCAGACACGCGCCGTGGGCCGGGCAAACCCAGCCAAGACCGCCGCCAGCAGCATGATCAAGACCATGGCGTAGCGCTGCACAATGCACATGGGGCAAGGCTCCAGACCCACAACGTGTTGCAGATACAGGCCAAAGCCCAGCAAGGCCAGGCAAGTCAGCGCGATGAGCGTCAGCCCATGCGTGGGGCTTGCCAGCCAGCGCTGCCAAATGGGAGGGTGTGAGCTTGTCATCATGCAAGCATTGTTGCGCAGCTTGTCATCTTCGTGCGGCAGTTCCATTGAACCCTTGCCGGTTAACAATTTGGAGATGAACGCGCGTCCATCACAGGCCTTCAGGCCTGCATGGAGGGCCGCTCGGCCATGGCGGCGCGCCAGCGCAACAGATGCGGGTGGTTTGGGTCGGGCTTGAGCTTGATGACACGGGCGAAATCCACGGCCACCACGGCGGTGATGTCGGCCACGCTGAACTGCTCGGCGGCCACAAAGCTGCGGCCGGCCAGGTGCTCGTTGAGCTCGGCAAAAAACCGCTGCGCCCTGGCCTGGCCGCGCTGAGCCAGTTCGGGAATTTGCGGGTAATTGACCGGACCGGGCAAAGCTCGGTCGACCATGGCAGGTGAGCTGTTGCGCAGCGCTTCGGCCACCGGCATCAGGCCGTCAAACTCCATGCGCCAATTCAAGCTGGCGATCTCCGCCTTGTCTTGGGCGCTGCGGCCCAGCAGCGGCGGCTGCGGGTACTGGGCCTCCAGGTAGGCCGCGATGGCCGCGTTGTCGCTGAGCACCAGGGCATCATCCACCCGCAGCGCGGGTACGGTGCAGCGCGGGTTGATGCGCTTGTAGGCGGCTGACATTTGCTCGGCAGAGCGCAGATCAACCTGCACCGTCTCGTGCACCAGGCCTTTTTCAGCCAAGAAAATGCGCGCCCGCCTGGGGTTGGGCGCGGTGGCGCAGTCGTACAGGGTGATCATGGGGCGGCTTGCAGCTTGTCCTGGGTGCGGGTGTCGAAATCACTCGCGTCGTGGCGCTCGTGCAACTGCTGGTCCAGCGGGCCGCGCAGCCGGTTGACCATGCGCCCACGCTGAACGGCCGGGCGCTGTGCCAGCGCCTCGGCCCAGCGCTGCACATGGGTGTAACTCTGAACCTGCAGGAATTCGGCCGCTTCATAGAGCTCGCCGCGGGCCAGTGCGCCGTACCAAGGCCAAATCGCGATGTCGGCGATGGTGTAGTCGTCACCCGCCACAAAGCGATGCTGCGCCAGGCGCTGGTCGAGCACATCGAGCTGGCGCTTGGTTTCCATCGCAAAGCGGTC
>CANHKH010000025.1 GCA_947460165.1 Comamonadaceae bacterium | reverse complement strand
TTTGGGCCGGTGATGGTGGCGCCCGTCATCATGGCTTTTGGCAACCGCGCCCAGCAAGAGCGCTTTTTGCCAGGCATCGCCAGCGGCGAGGTGTGGTGGAGCCAAGGCTACAGCGAACCGGGCTCGGGCTCGGACCTGGCCTCGGTCAAATGCAAGGCCGAGCGCCAAGGCGACAGCTACTTGGTCAACGGCCAAAAAACCTGGACCACCCTGGGCCAATACGGCGAGTGGATTTTTTGCCTGGTGCGCACCAGCCACGAAGGCAAGCCGCAAACCGGCATTTCCTTTTTGCTCATTGACATGAAGTCGCCCGGCGTGACCGTGCGGCCCATTCGCCTGCTCGACGGCGAATCAGAGGTCAACGAGGTGTGGTTTGACAACGTGCAAGTGCCCGCCGAGAACCTGGTGGGCGAAGAAAACAAGGGCTGGACCTACGCCAAATTCCTGCTCGGCCACGAGCGCACCAACATCGCCGACGTGAACCGCGCCAAGCGCGAGCTGGAACGCTTAAAACGCATTGCCAAGGCCGAAGGCGTGTGGGACGACGCTCGCTTTCGGGACCAGATCGCCCTGCTCGAAGTCGACGTGGTGGCGCTGGAGATGATGGTGCTGCGCGTGCTGTCGGCCGAACGCTCGGGCAAAAGCTCGCTGGACATTGCGGGGCTCTTGAAAATTCGCGGCAGCGAAATCCAGCAGCGCTACACCGAGCTCATGATGCTGGCCGCCGGCCCCTTTGCGCTGCCGCTGATCCACGAGGCCATGGAGGCCGGCTGGCAAGGCGACCAGCCCTTCCCAGGCGGGGCCCTGCACTGCGCGCCTTTGGCGTCCAACTACTTCAACATGCGCAAAACCACGATTTACGGCGGCAGCAACGAAGTGCAGCGCAACATCGTCGCCCAAACCCTGCTCGGCTGAAAGGAACACCCATGGATTTCGATTTTTCTGACGAGCAACTGCAATTGCGCGAGGCCGTGGCCAAGTGGGTTGAAAAAGCCTACACCTTGGAGCGCAGGCGCGCCATCGTGGCGGGCGGCGGCTTTTCCCGCGAGGCGTGGAACGAGCTGGCCGAGCTGGGTCTGACCGGCTTGAGCGTGCCTGAGGCGCACGGCGGCTTGGGCATGGGACCCATGGAGGCCATGGTGGTGATGGAAGAACTTGGCCGCGGCCTGGTGCTGGAACCCCTCTCGCAGGCCCTGATGGCGGGCATGGTGCTGGCCCAGGTGGGCAGCCCAGCGCAGCAGGCCCAGTGGCTGCCGCAGGTGGCCAGTGGACAGGCACTCATCAGCCTGGCCTGGCAAGAGCGCCAAGGCCGCTACCGCATGGACGCCTGCCAAACCCAGGCGCAAGCGGCGGGCGCGGGCCACCAGCTCAGCGGCAGCAAAAGCCTGGTGGCCGTGGGCGACCAGGCCCAAGCTTTCATTGTGTCGGCGCAGCTGGACGGGAAAGTCGCGCTTTTTCTGGTCCATGCCCAGGCCAGCGGTATCCGCTGCCAAGGCTACGGCACGCAAGACGGCTCGCGCGCGGCCGAGCTGCATTTGAAGAACACGCCCGCTGAGCTGCTGGCCGCCGACGGTCTGGCGGCGCTGTCCCATGCGCTGGACCTGGGGGCGGCCTGCGCCTGCGCGGAAGGCGTGGGCGCCATGGAGCGCAGCTTGCTGATCACGGCCGACTACATGAACCAGCGCAAGCAGTTTGGCGTGGCGATTGCAAGCTTTCAGGCCCTGCGCCACCGCCTGGCCGACATGAAAATGCAGCTGGAGCTGGCTCGCTCCATGAGCTACTACGCCTGGCTCAAACTGCAAGCCCCAGAGGCCGAGCGCCGCATGGCCTTGTCGCGCGCCAAGGTGCAACTGGGCCAGTCCATGCGCTTGGTGGGGCAGCAAAGCGTGCAGTTGCACGGCGGCATTGGCGTGACGGACGAGTACATCATCAGCCACTACTTTAAAAAGCTGACCCAGCTGGAAATGAGCTTTGGCGACAGCTTGCACCACTTGGGCCAAGTGTCTGAGCGCATGCAAGACACGGCGGGCGTCTTTGCCTGAGCCGGGCTGCGCTGGCGGCTAGTCCGTCAGCGCCAGGCTGTCCATGAGCAGCCTGGAGGTGCGCGGCACATGCGCCATCAAAAACTCCATTTGGTCGGCCAAGATGCGGCGGTTGCGCAAAATAAAGTCTTCCCACAAGCTGGGCACGTAAGGTGCATACAGCAGCGGCATGCGCGCTTGCTCGGGCGTGCGGCTGCTTTTGCGGTGGTTGCAGCTGCGGCAGGCGGTGACCACGTTCATCCAAGTGTCCACCCCGTTTTGGGCAAAGGGGATGATGTGCTCGCGGGTGAGCTCTGTCTCGTGAAAGTCTTGGCCGCAATACGCACACACATTGCGGTCGCGGATGAAGAGCTTGCTGTTGGTCAGACCCGGGCGCAGGTTGAAGGGGTTGATGTTGGGCACGCCCCGGGTGCCTATGATGCTGTTGACCCGAATTTGCGACTGCTCGCCGGTGCGGGCATTGTGGCCACCGCGAAACACAGCGACCTCGGCGCCCACCTCCCATCGCACCTCATCGGCTGCGTAGTGCAGCACGGCCTGTTCGAGGCTGATCCACGATTGCGGCAGCCCCTGGGCAGAAAGCTTCAAGACCTTCAAGCGACAACCTCCATGTGAATGGGAATGGCATCAAAGGCCCCGTCGAGCGTGATGAGTCACCACCGAACACGCTGGATCAAGGTTGTAATCAATATAACGCGAAATGACGACCCGCCCGTGACAGCCTGTGCTTGACCCTGCGCTGACCAGCCCTCGCCGCACAAAAACGATAATCCCCCCCATGAGAGTTTTCCGCGGTTTCCACCACCCTGAACTGGCCCGGCCCTGCGCGCTGACCATTGGCAACTTTGACGGCGTGCACCGCGGTCACCAGGCCATGCTCGCTTTGCTCAAAAACGAGGCCCAGCACCGGGGCCTGCCTTCCCGGGTCATGATCTTCGAGCCCCATCCCCGGGAGTACTTTTCGCCCAGCACTGCGCCTGCCCGCATCTCCACCCTGCGCGACAAGCTCACCGAGCTGTCCCGCTGCGGGGCCGACGAGGTGGTGGTACTGCCATTCAATCAAAGCCTGGCCAGCCAGAGCGCGCAAGGCTTTATTGACGACGTGCTGCTGCGCGGCTTGCAAGTGCGCTACGTGCTGGTGGGTGACGATTTTCAGTTTGGCGCCAAACGCGCGGGCGACTACGCCATGCTCGATGCGGCGGGCGAGGCCGCCGGTTTTGACGTGGCCCGCATGAACAGCTACGAGGTGCGCGGCGTGCGCGTGTCCAGCTCGGCGGTGCGCGAGGCCCTGGCCGCCGGGCGCATGGACCTGGCGGCGAGCTTGCTGGGCAGGCCCTACTCCATCTCTGGCCATGTGGTGCATGGGCGCAAGCTGGGGCGCGAGCTGGGCTTTCGCACGCTGAACATTGCATTCAGGCACCACAGGCCGGCTGCATCGGGCATTTTTGTGGTCCGCACGCACGGCCTGGGCCCAGCGCCCGTGGATGGCGTGGCCAGCCTGGGCGTGCGGCCCACGGTGGAAGACGCCGGTCGGGTCTTGCTGGAGGTGCATTGCCTGACTTGGCCGGCCGCTGAGCTGAGCGCCGGTGAACCAGGCGCAGGCCTGGACAGTGCCTACGGTAAAATTGTGAGGGTGGAACTGCTGGCCAAATTGCACGACGAGCTCAAGTATGAGGGCCTGGAGGCCTTGCAAGCCGGCATTGCCAAAGATTGCGATGACGCCCGCGCCTTTTTTGCCGCCCTGCCCGCGCCCCCCAGCCTCCAGAGCCCACGCGAGCGACATTGAGCTCGGCCCCCACGTTCGCCGCCCATCGACAGGCTCAGGGCGAACGCACAGGCAGCCCCCGTGCCAGCCTTTCTTGCGCCCGCACATCGGGTTGAGCTTGTCGATGCTTTCGCCCCCAACCATGTCCGACCAACCCACCGATTACCGCAGCACCCTGAACCTGCCCGACACGCCTTTTCCCATGCGGGGCGACTTGCCCAAGCGCGAGCCGGCTTGGGTGCAGGCCTGGGACGAGCAGGGCCTGTATAAAAAACTGCGCGTGGCCCGGCAAGGCGCCCCTTTGTTTGTGCTGCACGACGGCCCGCCTTACGCCAATGGCAAGCTGCACATCGGCCACGCGCTCAACAAAGTGCTCAAGGACATGATCGTCAAGTCCAAGCAACTGGCGGGCTTTGACGCGCAATACATCCCCGGCTGGGACTGTCACGGCTTGCCGATTGAAAACGCCATTGAAAAACTGCACGGCCGCAAGCTCTCCAGAGACGACATGCAGGCCAAAAGCCGCGCTTTCGCCAGCGAGCAAATCGGCCAGCAGCGCGAAGACTTCAAACGCCTGGGCGTGCTGGGCGACTGGGAGCGGCCTTACCGCACCATGGACTTTGCCAACGAGGCCGGTGAAATCCGCGCCTTCAAGCGCGTCATCGAGCGCGGTTTTGTCTACCGGGGCTTGAAACCCGTGTACTGGTGCTTTGACTGCGGCTCTTCTTTGGCAGAGTTCGAGATCGAGTATGCCGACAAGAAAAGCGACACGCTGGACGTGGCTTTTGAAAGCGACGATGCCAGCCTTCTGGCCGCCGCCTTTGGCCTGCCCAGCCTGCCGGCGGGCAAAACCGGTTTTGCCGTCATCTGGACCACCACCGCCTGGACCATCCCGGCCAATCAGGCGCTCAACGCCCATCCTGAACTGGTTTACGCGCTGGTGGACACGCCCAAGGGCTGCTTGGTGCTGGCCGAGTCCTTGGTGGACAAGTGCCTGGAACGCTTTGGCCTGACGGGCCAGGTCTTGGCCACGGCCCCAGGCGCGCAACTGGGTGGTTTGAATTTCCGCCATCCGCTCTACGAGCTGGACGCAGGCTACCAACGCCTGTCGCCCGTGTACCTGGCCGAGTACGTGAGTGACACCGACGGCACCGGCCTGGTGCACTCCTCGCCCGCCTACGGGGTGGACGACTTCAACTCCTGTGTGGCGCACGGCGTCACATACGAGGACATCCTCAACCCCGTGCAAGGCAACGGCGCCTACGCGGCCGAGTTCCCGCTGTTTGGCGGCCAGCACATCTGGAAGGCCATCCCCGCCATCATGGACGCGCTCAAGCTCGCCGGCCGCTTGATGAGCACCGTGGGCATCACCCACAGCTACCCACACTGCTGGCGCCACAAAACGCCGGTGATTTACCGCGCCGCTGCGCAGTGGTTCATTCGCATGGACGAGGGCCAAGGCGTGTTCACCCTGGACAAAGCGCCCAAAACCTTGCGCCAGCTGGCGCTGGACGCGATTGAGCAAACCCAGTTCTACCCCGAGAACGGCAAAACCCGGCTGCGCGACATGATCGCCAACCGGCCCGACTGGTGCATCTCGCGCCAACGCTCCTGGGGCGTGCCCGTGCCGTTTTTCTTGCACAAAGACTCCGGCGAGCTGCACCCGCGCACCATGGCCATCTTGGACCAGGCCGCTGAGATCGTGGAGCAAGGCGGCATCGAGGCCTGGAGCCGCGTGACGGCCGAGGACATCTTGGGTGCGGACGACGCGCTGCACTACACCAAGAGCACAGACATTTTGGAGGTCTGGTTCGACTCCGGCTCCACCTTCTGGCATGTGCTGCGCGGCAGCCACAAAGACGCCTACGGCGTGCCGCCCTTCCACAGCCAAGGCCCAGAGGCCGACTTGTACCTGGAAGGCCACGACCAGCACCGGGGCTGGTTCCACTCCTCGCTGCTGCTGGGCTGCGCCCTGTTCGACCGCGCCCCTTACCGGGGCCTGCTCACCCACGGCTTTGCCACCGACGGCCAAGGCCGCAAGATGAGCAAAAGCCTGGGCAACACGGTGGAGCCGCAAAGCGTGACCAGCAAGCTGGGCGCCGAAATCGTGCGCCTGTGGGTGGCGTCCACCGACTACTCGGGCGACCTCAACATCGACGACAAAATCCTGGCCCGCGTGGTCGACGCTTACCGCCGCATCCGCAACACCTTGCGCTTTTTACTGGCCAATGTGAGCGACTTCGACCCGGCCACAGACAGCGTGCCCGACGATCAGCTGCTGGAAATCGACCGCTACGCCCTGGCCCGCGCGGCCGAGCTGCAGGCCGACATCTTGGCGCACTTTGCGGTGTATGAATTCCACCCCGTGGTCTCCAAGCTGCAGATTTACTGCTCGGAAGACCTGGGTGCGTTTTACCTGGACGTGCTCAAAGACAGGCTCTACACCACCGCGCCCAAGAGCCTGGCCAGGCGCAGCGCGCAAACCGCGCTGCACCGCATCACCCACGCCATGCTGCGCTGGATGGCGCCGTTTTTGTCCTTCACGGCCGAAGAGGTGTGGCAAGACTTTGGCGGCTCCGAATCCATTTTCTTGGAAACTTACAGCGCCTTGGGCACGCCAGACGCCGAGCTGCTGGCCAAGTGGGGCCGCATTCGCCAGTTGCGCGATGCGGTCAACAAAGACATAGAGGCCGTGCGCGCCGAGGGCCGCGTGGGCGCGTCGCTGCAGGCCGATGTGAGCCTGCAAGTCAATGCCCCAGACCATGCGCTGCTGGCCTCCTTGGGGCCAGACCTCAAGTTTGTGTTCATCACCTCGCAGTTGCGGCTGAGCCTGGGCGAGGCCCTGGCCGTGAGCGTGTCGCCCAGCACCAGCCCCAAGTGCGAACGCTGCTGGCACTACAGCGACAGCGTAGGCCAAGATGCACTCCATCCCACGCTGTGCGGGCGCTGCAGCAGCAACCTTTTTGGCGCGGGTGAAGTCCGCCGTGTGGCCTGATGGCGCGCGCACCCGCCAAGAAAACCAGCACCGCCAGCGGCATGCTGCCCTGGCTGGCGCTGGCCCTCTTGCTGCTCATGGCCGACCAGTTCACCAAGGTGCTGATCCTGGGCGCCTACCAGCTCGGCGACGCCACCCGGGTGACCGAGTTTTTCAACATCGTGCGCGTGCACAACTCGGGCGCGGCTTTTTCGTTTTTGGCCGGGGCCTCCGGCTGGCAGCGCTGGTTTTTCACGGTCATTGGCGTGGGCGCGGCCATCTTCATCATCTACCTGCTGCGCGCCCACCCTGGCCAGCGCCTGTTTAGCTTTGCGCTGGCCTGCATTTTGGGCGGCGCCATTGGCAACGTGATAGACCGGCTGCTGCACGGCTATGTGGTGGATTTTCTTGATTTCCATTGGGCCGGTTACCACTTCCCCGCCTTCAACGTGGCCGACGCCGCCATCAGCGTGGGCGCGGCTTGCCTCATCCTCGACGAGTTGCTGCGGGTGCGGCGCGGGCGCTGAAGGCGGGCCGTCTGCGCAAAACCGAAAGGCCACGTCTAGGGAAAACGATAGCCGCTGAGGCTCTTCATTTAGCGATACTCAACTCGTAAGTACACACACTATGAGTGTGCGTACAAAAAGAGAATCAACCGGATACGGCCCGCCAGGGCAGACCGGCCAACTGAAGAGGAGAGGTCATGGCTCATCACCCTCGCCCACTGATCGTGGGACTGGGCGGCGCTGCGCGCGAGAACTCGTCGAGCGAAAAAGCCCTGAAGGTGGCCTTGGCTGCCGCCGCCGCCCAAGGCATGGAGACCGTGCTGATTTCAGGGGCTGCGCTGGATTTGCCTTTGTATGCACCCCATCAATCGGCCAGAGCCGAACGGGCCGTGCAGATGATCGATGTGCTCAGGCGCTGCGATGGCCTGATCCTGTCCTCACCCTCCTACCACGGCAGCATCTCTGGCCTGGTGAAAAACGCGCTGGACTACACCGAAGACATGGCCAAGGACGAGCGCGTCTACTTTGACGGCTGCCCAGTGGGCCTGATTGGCTGCGGCGCAGGCTGGCAAGGCGCCCATCAGGTGCTCACCGCCATGCGCGGCATCGTGCATGCGCTGCGGGGCTGGCCCACCCCCTTGGGCGCGGTGCTCAACACCGTGCAGCCGCTGTTCAACGAGGCGGGCCACTGTGTCGACGATGCCGCCCGCTTTCAGCTGGAGACTGTGGGCCAGCAAGTGGCGCAATTTGTGCACATGAAGTCGCGGGCCGCCCAGCCTGTGGCGGCCTGAAGACCCTCAAGCCTCAGACGCAGACGGATCTTCAAGATGACGATCTATCACCTTGCGCAAACAGCTTTTCAGCTGGGCCTGCTCCAACTCGGACAGCGGCTCCAGCAACCAGTTTTGCACCTCAATGGTGATGTCTGTGACCTTGGCCGTCAGTGCCAGGCCCTCAGGCGTGAGGTAGAGCGTGCGCAAGCGCCTGTCGGTCGGCGAGGGCTTGCGCAGCAGCAGGCCACGCAACTCCAAGCGCTCGACCACGCCCGCGATGGTGGACGTGTCCAAGGCAATGCCTCTGGCCAAGGCGCTTTGGTCTATGCCCGGCTGGGCCTGCACGCGGCGCAGCGCCGCCCATTGCACCGGGGTGATCTGGTGGCCTTCCGTTTGGGCAGAAAAACGTGCCACCGCAATTTGATGCACCCGACGGATCAGAAAACCAGGGAACTGGTCGATGTCGCTGTCAGGGTTCAAATCAGGCGTCATGAGGGCGTTCAAAAAAATCGTCAATAAATTGTAGGTTGACAAGCAAAAGCTTGGATTTCATCCCCTTATTTCAACGGAGGCTCGGTGTGTTCACAGAATCATTTTTAACGGTCAACGGCTGCAAAATACGTTTGCACCGCGGCGGCCAAGGCGCGCCCCTGCTGTACTTGCATGGCGTCAATGGGGCAGGCAGCGTGCAGCCCTTCATGGAACTGCTGGCCAAAAAATACGACGTGCTGGTGCCCGAGCACCCAGGCTTTGGGGTCTCCGATGAACCAGACTGGCTGGACAACATCCATGACCTGGCTTATTTTTACCTCGACCTGCTGGACCAACTCGGCCTGGACCAGGTGGAGGTGGTGGGCAGCTCGCTGGGCGGCTGGCTGGCCATGGAGATGGCCATCCGCGAGCCTTCGCGCTTCAAGGCCCTGGTGCTGGTGGGCTCGGCGGGCATACGCATCGCCGAGAGCAAGCCGGGAGACATCTTTTTGTGGTCCGCAGAAACAGCGGCGCGCAACACCTTCCATCACCCGGACATGGTGGCCAAAGCCTTGAGCGCGCCCGTGGACCTGGACACCAGCTTGAAGAACCGGCACACCGCCGCCAAGCTTGCTTGGGAGCCACGCTTGCACGACCCCATGCTGCACAAATGGCTGCACCGCTTGAAGATGCCCGTGCAGCTGATCTGGGGCGACAAAGACGCCGTCATGCCATTGCCCCATGGCCATGCCCTGAAAAAACTCATCCCCCAGTCAGAGTTGATTATTCTGACCGAGTGCGGTCACCTGCCGCAGCTCGAAGCCCCGCAAAGCTTTGTCGACATCACCACCGCATTTCTTGAAGGAGCGAGCGCCCAATGAAAGTCATTCTTTTTCACCTGATGTCTTACGCCGACCTCGACTTTGAGGCGACCAAGGCCTACGACACGGTGTGGCTGAATTTGCCCAATAAATTCTTTGACCCGGTCAAAGGCCATGCGCTGTACAACCGCTACATGGACGAGTTGGAACTGGCCGAGCCCTTGGGCTTCGATGGCGTGGCGGTCAATGAGCACCACCAAACCGCGTATGGCCTCATGCCCTCGCCCATCGTGATTGCGTCGGCCCTGGCCAGAAGCACCAAGCGGGTGAAAATTGCCATCTTGGGCAATGCGCTGCCGCTGCGACAACACCCCCTGACGGTGGCCGAAGAGCACGCCATGGTGGACGTGATCTCGGGCGGGCGCTTGATCAGCGGGTTTGTGCGCGGCATTGGCGCCGAGTACCACACCTTTGGCCTGAACCCCACCATCTCACACGAGCGCTTTCACGAGGCCCACGACCTGATCGTGCAAGCCTGGACCCGGCCCGGCCCCTTCACCTTCACGGGCAAGCACTACAACAGCGACTACGTCAACCTCTGGCCCAAGCCTTTGCAGCAGCCGCACCCACCCATTTGGGTGCCTTCGCAGGGCAGCAAAGAGACCATTGAATGGGCGGCCCACCCCGACCACCGCTACACCTACTTGCAAACCTTCAGCCCCTTCAAGGTGGTGCAGCGCTACCTCAAGTCTTACCGCGACACGGCCGAACAATACGGCTACGAAGCCCAGGACAGCCAACTCGGTTGGGCCGTGCCGATTTACGTGGCCGAGACCGACGAGCAAGCCCGCAAAGACGCCAAAGCGCCCTTTGAGCTGTTCCGCAATCGCTTGTTGAAAATGCCCTTTGAGATGCTCTTGCCCCCGGGCTACACCTCGCGCGATTCGCTGAAAAACATGATGGCAGCCAAAGCCGCGCTGACCACCGACATGACGCTGGAATTTGCCATCGACAACGGCATGATCATTTGCGGCAGCCCAGACACCGTGCGCGATGCCCTCACCAGCTACTGGGGCGAGATGCATTTCGACAACCTGCTGACCATGATGCACTTTGGCAATTTGTCGGCCGAACTGACTCGCCAAAGCATGGAGCTGTTCGCCGCCAAGGTGCTGCCAGCCATTCAGGCCCTGCAGGCCGAGCCCGTCGCCGCTTAAAGCGCAGCCCCCCATGCTCACAGGTCAAATCATCAACGGCATCGTCAGCGGTGCCATGTACGCGCTGGTCGCCATTGGCTTTTCGCTGGTGATTGGCGTGCTCGACAAGCTCAACTTTGCGCACCCCGAGGTGCTCATGTTCGGCGGTTTTGTGGGCGTGATGACGGTCTCCGGCATGCCCATCCCTCTGGTGTTTTTGGCCGCCTTTGTGGCGGGGGGCTTGCTGGGCCTGTTCACCGAATTCGTCACTTTCAGGCGCTTTAAAAGCGCAGACGCCAAGATCACCGCCGCCCTGGCCTCCATGGCGCTGGGCTTGGTGATGACGGATTTGGTGCACAAGGTCTGGGGCAGCGAGCCCGTGCCCGTGAACCTGCCGCCGGGCTGGCTCACGCAAACTGTGTCGCTGGGCGATGTGCGCTTCATCAACGTGCAATTCGTCATCTTGGGCATCTCCATGGTGCTGATGATCGGCCTGCACCTGGTGCTCAAAACCTCCCGCATGGGCCGCCAAATTCGGGCGGTGGCCGAATCGGCGCAGTCGGCAGCGCTCTTGGGCATTGATGTGCGCCGTGTCACCCAATCGGTGTTTTTCATCTCCTCGGCCTTGGCCGCAGAGGCCGGCTTGCTGCTGTCCTTGCGCACCGGCTCGGCCAGCTCAGACATTGGCCTGACCTTCGGGCTCAAGGCCCTGGCCATCATGGCCATAGGCGGCTTGGGCGACCTGCGGGGCGCGGTCATTGGCGGGCTGCTCATCGGCCTGATTGAAGCCATGATGTACCAGTTTGGCTTTGGTCGCCTGGTGGAAATGACCGTCTGGGTGGCCATGATCGCTGTTTTGATGTTCCGCCCAGCGGGTATTTTCGGTGGCGGTCTGCATTCAACCGAGCAACGCGCATGATCTCCGATTACCTCTTTTTCACCGGCATCAACGTGCTGCTCGCCTGGAGCGTGTATGTGGTGTTGCTCACAGGCAGCCTGTCGTTTGCCCAAGGCGCCTTCATGGCCATGGGCTGCTATGTGGCGGGCGTGCTGACGGTCAAGTTTGGCTGGGCGTTTGCGCCCGCCACCGTGTCGGCCGCGGCCATCACGGCCTTGGTGGCCGCAGTGCTGGGTTACCCGGCTTTGCGCTTGCGCGGCATCTACCTGATCTTGGTCACCTTGGGCATCACCTTTTGCGTGCGCGTGCTGCTGGAGAACATCAAGTACGTGGGCGCGGTGTCCGGCTTTGGCGGCATGGTGGGTGCCACGCTGCCAGCAGTGCTGGTGGTGGTGGCGGCGGTAGGGGCGATTTTGTTTTGGTTCTCGCGCAGCCCCATGCAGCGCATTTGCGATGCAGTGCGTGAAGACGACCGCGTGGCCGCTTCGATGGGCATCAACGTCACGGCCGTGCGCTTGGTCGGCTTTGCAGTCGGTGCGGCCATTGCCGCGGTGGCGGGCAGCTTGTATGGCCACTACATGAACTTTGTCAGGCCTGAAAGCTTTGACGTCTTGCTGTCCATTTATGTGGTGCTCTATGTGGTCTTGGGCGGCGCCAACAACATGTGGGGGCCGCTCTTGGGGGCCACTGTCATGACCTTGCTGCCCGAGTACTTCAGGGTGTTGGCCGACTGGCGGCCCACCATGTTCGGGGCGGCCATTTTGCTGCTGCTGCTGTTCAGACCCGATGGCCTGCTGTCTTTCCGCACCGTGACGGCCAGGCTGCAGGGCCGGCCCACCTCTTGATAGGAAGCCCTCAGCCATGACCACCCCAGCCAACGACTGCGTGCTGCAAGTGCGCGGATTGAAAAAACACTTTGGCGGCGTGCACGCCATAGACGGCATTGACCTGGAGGTCATGCGCGGTGAAATTTTGGGCGTGATCGGTCCCAACGGCGCCGGCAAAACCGCCTTGATCAACACCATCACCGGCTTTTACCGCGCCACGGAGGGCAGCATCAGCTTAGGGGGCGTGGACATCACGCACCTGCCCATGAACCGCATTGGCAGGCTGGGCGTGGGCCGCACCTTCCAAAACATTCGCCTCTTCAAGCGCATGACCGTGCTGGAAAACGTGATGGTGGCGGCCGATGACCGGCACCACAGCGCTTGGCGGCAGTGGTTCAAGCCCAGTTCACGCCAAGGCCAGGCCCAAGCCTTGCGCTGGCTGGACCTGCTGCACTTGAGCGACAAAGCCAACCAATCGGCAGCGTCCCTGGCCTATGGCGACGCGCGCCGACTCGAAATCGCGCGGGCCCTGGCCGGACACCCTCAGGTCTTGTTGCTCGACGAGCCTGCGGCGGGCATGAACGAGGTGGAGACCACCCAGCTCAGCCAAGACATTTTGAGCATTCGCGCGCATGTGCAGGCCATCGTCCTGATTGAGCACGACATGGGTTTGATCCGAGCCCTGTCAGACCGCATCGTGGCGCTCGATTACGGCCGAAAAATTGCCCAAGGCTCGGCCGACGAGGTCTTGAGCCACCCTGAAGTCATGCGCGCCTATCTGGGCACCGCCGAGGAGGAGCAGGCATGAGCGAGGTGATTCTGCAGGCCCAAGGGCTGTCGGTGAGCTACGGCCCCATCAAGGCCTTGCGCCAAGTCAGCCTGGAGGTGCGGCGCGGTGAAACGCTGGCCGTCATCGGTGCCAACGGCGCGGGCAAAACCAGTTTGATGCGTGCGCTCTCAGGCCTGCTGCCCTTGGCCCAAGGCCAGGCGCAGTTTTTAGGTGCCCAGATCGCCCGCACCCCCACGCATGCCCTGGCCCAGCGCGGCATGCTGCATGTGCCCGAAGGTCGGGGTACTTTGCAAACCATGCCCGTGATTGAGAACCTCAGGCTGGCCTGGGAAATTCGCCCCAGCAAAGAAGCCTTTGAGCCGGCCTTGGCCAAGGTCTACCAGCGCTTTCCGCGCCTCAAAGAGCGCAGCTTGCAGGCCGCCGGCAACCTGTCTGGCGGTGAGCAGCAAATGCTGTCCGTGGCCAGGGCCATCATCAACCGACCCCAACTGGTCTTGTTGGACGAACCCTCCATGGGCCTGTCGCCCTTGTTCACGGGCGAGGTCTTCAAAGCCTTGGCCGAATTGAGAGACGAGGGCGTGAGCATCTTGTTGGTCGAGCAAAACGTCAGCCGCGCTTTGCAGCTGGCGCACCGTGCCATGGTGCTCACACATGGCGAATTCACCTTAGAAGGAGAGGCCAGCGCACTGGCCCGAGATCCGAGAGTCATGGCCAGTTATTTGGGCAAGTCCGAAGCAATGAAGACGGCCCCCGGCGACTGAGGCATGAAGATGCAGGCTGCCTGAAAAGCCGTGCATGGGTTTGCGATTTTTTTAGTCAGAGGCTGAAGTGGCAAAGCCACCGGGCTTTTATTCATCAACGAAGCAGGACGAGGAGACCAGCATGTTCAACATTCAACGCCCCTGGGCGGTTTTGGCCACCGTGGGATTGGGCCTGAGCCTGGCCGCAGGGTCGGTCAGTGCCCAGCAAAAACCCCCCATCAAGTTGGCGGCCATCACGGCCCTGACGGGCCCCTTGGGCAGCTACGGAAAAATGCAAGAGATGTTCGTCAAGCTGGCGGCGGAAGACGTCAACGCCAAAGGCGGCATCAATGGCAGCATGTTGCAGCTCGACGTGGGCGACGCCCAGACCGACCCCGGCCAAAGCGTGCTGCTGTTCCGCAAATATGCGGGTGAAGGCTACATGGGCGTGGTCGGCCCCTTGACCGGCACGCAGTGGGAAACCGTCAGCCCCCTGGCCAACCAAATTCAAATGCCAGCGATCAGCGCCAACGCGGTCAAGCCCGGCGTGACGATCAAGCCCTGGACCATACGCCTGCAGCCTGCCGACGACACCATGATGCCCGAGGGCATGCGCGAGTTCCTCAAGGCCTACCCCAAAGTCAAAAAGGTGGTGATTGCCGCCGACGTGCGCGAAGCCTCCAGCAAAGCCAGCGCCGATGCGTACGCCGAGTTGGCCAAGAAAAGCGGCCTGGAAGTGCTCGATGTGGTGGAGTTTTCCTCACGCGCCACCGACCTGTCTGCCGCCGCCATCCAGATCAAGAGCCGCAACCCCGATGCCATCTTGGCCGCCGCCTTCCCTCCGCAAGCGGTTTTGCTGTCCAAAGATTTGGCCGTGCAAGGCGTGAAAGTGCCTATCTTGAACACCGCCATTCTCTGGTCGGGTCCCTTCATCAGCATTGCGGGCGAGCTGGCCAGGAACTGGCACGTCATGGGCTTTGCCACCAACGACATCGGCCCCGTGGGCTATTCAGACGAAGCGGTCTACAACAGCTTGATCAAGCGCGCTTTGCAGCGGGCCGAACCGGCCATGGGCAACCCGCCCAACATGGCCAACTGGGCCATTGGCTATGACGCGGTGCTGCTCTACGCCGACATCATGCGGCGCAACGGCATTGACGGCAACACCGACCCCAAGCGAGCTCGTGAGATCATCAAAAACGAGTTCTTGAAACTCAAAAACTTCAGCGGCGCCTTCAAGTACACCATGCGCGAGACCGGTGATGGCCAGATTCCCACCACCATCTTGGCCGCCGACGTGGAGCGCAAGGTCTGGCGTTTCATGAACACCAAATAAACCTCACCTGGAGCCGCAGCATGGAAAATCTTCAAACGCAGGGTCAGGTCCTGCAAGGCAGGGTGGCCATCGTCACCGGTGCGGCCCAGGGCATAGGCCACACCTACGCACTGGCGCTGGCGCGCGCCGGTGCGCAGGTGGTGTGCGGCGATGTGCTCGATTGCACAGACGTCGTCAAGGACATCCACGCCGAGGGCGGCCAGGCCTTGGCGGTGCATGTGGATGTGACCTCGTCCAGCTCGGTCGCTGCCATGGTGCAGGCGAGCTTGGACGCCTACGGCCGCATTGACGTGCTGGTCAACAATGCCGCCATTTTTGGCAACCTCACGCTCAAGCCTTTCGAAGAAATTGATTCGGCCGAGTGGGACCGCGTCATGGCGGTCAATGTGCGGGGGCCTTTTGAGTGCGCCCGCGCCGTCAGCCCGGTGATGAGGCAGCAAAACTACGGCAAGATCATCAACGTGGCCTCGGGCACCGTCTTCAAAGGCACGCCCTGGTTTTTGCACTACGTCAGCTCCAAGGGGGCGGTGGTGGCCATGTCACGCTGCCTGGCGCGCGAGCTGGGCAGCCACCACATCTGCGTCAACACCATTGCCCCGGGGCTCACGCTCAGTGCCAAGGTGGTGGCCAATCCCGACTGGCAAGGCGACATTGGCTCGGGCATCGTGGCCTCCAGAGCCCTCAAGCGCGAGCAACTGCCAGATGACCTCTCAGGCACCTTGGTCTACCTGGCCAGCGCGGCCAGCGATTTTGTGACCGGCCAAGTGATTGTGGTGGACGGTGGCTCGGTCACCCACTGAGCTTGGCAGCTGAGGCCATGCTGGAGAGCGCCCCGCCCACCTTTGTGCTGATCCACGGCGCCTGGCATGGCGGCTGGTGCTGGGGCCGCGTGAGCGAGCGTTTGCGTGCAAAGGGCGCACGGGTGCTCACTCCCACGCTGTGCGGCCTGGCCGAGCGTGCCAGCTTGGCCACGCCTGAGGTGGGTCTGAACACCCACATCAATGAAATAGCGGCCCTGTGCGACGTCGAGGCGCAGCAAGGCCCACTGGTGCTGTGCGGCCACTCCTATGGCGGCCTGGTGCTGGTAGGTGCGCTTGAAAAAATACAAGCGCGGGCCCAGGCCCAGGTCAAGGCGGCGGTGTTTTTAGACGCCTTTGTGCCCGAGGCCGGTCAAAGTCTTTTTGACATGGCCGGGCCGCAAGCTGCCCAGCGCTTTGCCAGCATGCGATTAGAGCAAGGGGGCTGCACTTTGGTGGCGCCTGTGCCTGCCGCGCTGTTCAAGGTGAATGAAAATGACCAAGCTTGGGTGGACGCCGAATGCACGCCCCAACCCCTGCGCTGCTTCACCGAAAAAATCGGCGTGGTGGCGGCCTTGGCGCGCGTGTCCACCAAAATCTACGTCCGGGCCAGCGCCTACGCGCAGCCCGTTTTTGAAGCCACTTACCGCCAATTCGCCCAGCAACCAGAGTGGCAATGCGTGAGCATGCCGCACGGACACGATCTCATGCTCGATGCCCCCCAGGATGTGAGCGAGGTCTTGTGGGCGGCCGCCGTTGACACCCCACACAAACACTCATGAAACTGGCAAGATTCAACGAGCACCGACTGGGCCTGCTCCAGGGCGATGTGCTGACCGACGTGACCGCCGCGCTGGCGCATTTGCCCAGCTCGCGTTACCCCTTTCCCAGGCACGACATCTTCATTGAGCACCTGCCTTTTTTGCGGCCTTTCATTGAGGAGTGCGCCCAGAGCGGGCAGACCCACGCCCTGCAAAACGTCAGCTTGCTCAGCCCTGTGGCCAATGTGGGCAAGGTGGTGGCCGCACCCGTGAACTACCAACGCCACATGGAAGAGGTGCTGGCCCAGCGCGACATTCACCACGGCAACTTGATCCATGAAATCCACAAGGCCGGGCTGTTCTTAAAAGCCAGCAGCTCCGTCATAGGCGCGGGCCAGGCCATTGAGTTGGTGCACACCGAGCGCCGCAACGACCATGAGGTGGAGTTGGCCGTGGTCATTGGCAAGGCCGGACGGGCCATCCCATTGCAAGATGCCCTCTCGCATGTGGCAGGTTATTGCATTGGCCTGGACATCACGCTCAGAGGCCCTGAGGAGCGCAGCCTGCGCAAGTCGCCAGACACCTACACCGTGCTGGGGCCTTGCCTGGTCAC
>CANHKH010000024.1 GCA_947460165.1 Comamonadaceae bacterium | reverse complement strand
TGCATGGGGTAGTCGGCGTAACGGCGAGGCATGCCGGCCAGGCCCAAGAAGTGCATGGGGAAGAAGGTGATGTTGAACGAAATCAGCGTCCACCAAAAGTGAATCTTGCCGCGTGTTTCGTTGTACATCACGCCGGTCCACTTGGGCACCCAGTAATAAAACCCGGCAAACATGGCAAACAACGACCCAGCCACCAGCACGTAATGGAAATGCGCCACCACGTAGTAAGTGTCTTGCAGCTGAATGTCGACCGGCGCCACCGACAGGATGAGACCCGTGAATCCACCCATGGTGAACACAAAAATAAACCCGACCGAGAACAACATGGGGGTCTCAAACGTCATGGAGCCCTTCCACATGGTCGCGATCCAGTTGAAGACCTTCACGCCTGTGGGCACGGAGATCAACATGGTCGAGTACATGAAGAACAACTGACCTGTGACCGGCATGCCGGTGGTGAACATGTGGTGGGCCCACACCACAAAGCTCAAAATCGCAATGGAGCCGGTGGCATACACCATGGAGGCGTAGCCAAACAGGCGCTTGCGAGAGAAGGCCGGCAGAATTTGACTGATGATGCCGAAGGCCGGCAAGATCATGATGTAGACCTCAGGGTGACCGAAGAACCAGAAAATGTGCTGGTACATCACCGGATCGCCACCGCCTGCGGGGTTGAAGAAGCTGGTGCCGAAATGGCGGTCCGTCAGCGTCATGGTGATGGCGCCTGCCAACACGGGCATCACAGCGATCAGCAGGTAGGCCGTGATCAGCCAGGTCCACACAAACATGGGCATCTTCATCAGCGTCATGCCGGGAGCGCGCATGTTCAAGATGGTCACGATGATGTTGATCGAGCCCATGATGGAAGACGCACCCAGGATGTGCAGGGCAAAAATGCCCGCGTCCATGGAAGGGCCCATTTGCAAGGTCAAGGGCGCATACAGCGTCCAGCCTGCAGCGGGGGCGCCGCCGGGCATGAAGAAGGATCCACCCAGCATCATGGCCGCAGGAATCATCAGCCAGAAGCTGAAGTTGTTCATGCGCGCAAACGCCATGTCAGACGCGCCAATTTGCAGCGGAATCATCCAGTTCGCAAAACCCACAAAGGCCGGCATGATGGCGCCAAACACCATGATCAGGCCGTGCATGGTGGTCAATTGGTTGAACAACTCGGGGTTGACCAGTTGCAAACCAGGCTGGAACAACTCGGCGCGTATGCCCAGGGCCAGCACGCCACCGAACATCAACATCGCAAAGCTGAACAGCAAATACAGGGTGCCAATGTCCTTGTGGTTGGTCGCAAAGACCCAACGGCGCCAACCTGAAGGAGCATGGTGCTCATGGTCATGCGCATGATCATGGTGGTCGAGTACTGCACTCATTTGGATTGCCTTTGATGACTTGAACTTGAGACTGAAATCGGATTACTTGCGCGCTGCCAAGACCTGGGCGGGCTGAACAATCTGACCGGTTTTGTTGGACCAATTGTTCTTGGTGTAGGTGATGACGGCAGCGATATCGGTGTCGCTCAGTTGCTTCCAGGCAGGCATGGAGCCGTTGGCCGCGCCATTGAGCAAAATATTGGTTTGCAGGAGGTGGTCTTCGGCCATGACCACTGCCGAGCCGTCCAGCGGCTTGATGGGACCTGCACCCTTGCCGGTGGCCTGGTGGCAAGCAGCACAATTGGCGGCATACACCTTTTCCCCGCGGGCCATCAAATCGGCCTGCACCCAGACTTTGCTCGGATCATCGGCCTTGGCTGCCGCTTCTTTGAATTTGGCCTGGGTCCATGCCGAATACTGCTCGGCCGTGACCACCTTGACGTGGATGGGCATGTAGGCGTGCTCTTTGCCGCACAACTCTTGGCACTGACCATAAAAGTCGCCGGTTTTTTCGGCCCTGAACCAGGTGTCACGCACAAAACCAGGAATGGCGTCTTGCTTGATGCCGAACTGCGGCACGGCAAAGGCGTGAATCACATCGTTGGCGGTGGTGATGATGCGGATTTTTTGATTGACCGGCACCACCAAGGGCTCATCGACCTTGAGCAGGTAATCGCTGACCACCTCGCCTTTTTTGGGGCCGCCCGCATTGGACATGGCGCGATGGCTGGCATCGAGCGTGGAGACAAAGGCAATGCCTTGACCCTCGCCCTTGATGTACTCGTAACCCCACTTCCACTGAATACCTGTGGCTTTGATGGTCAGGTCGGCATTGGAGGTGTCTTTTTGCGCCACCAAAAGTTTGGTGGCCATCAAGGCCATGCCAATCACAATCAAAAAGGGCACGATGGTCCAAATGATCTCCACCGTGGTGGATTCATGAAAGTTGGCCGCCTTGTGGCCCACCGACTTGCGGTGCTTCCACATGGAATAAAACATCACACTGAAAACGGCGACAAAGATCACCAAGCAAATGATCATCATGGCCCAATGCAGCCAATTTTGCTCGGCCGCAATCAGCGTGGCTGGAGAGGGCAGATTCAGCTGATGGACTTGGGGCCCGCCAGGCAAATTCAGCTCAGCGGCGCGGGAAGACAAGGCTGCGCCAGCCACAGTCACCCAAGCGCTGGCCTTGACAGACAGTGACAGCGCGGAGTTGCGCGCTGACTTCGACAGCGCTTGCGCGCACTTCAAGCCCTGGGCCATGTTGTTGCTCACGTTCATCGTCTTTGCTATTTGGGGAGTATCAAGAACCGGTCAAAACACAGTAATTATAGAGAGTCAACAGGAGCCAAATCGGCGCATCCAAGCAAGCTTCGTGTCAGGAACCCAGGCCTTGTCCGCCTTGGCCGCTCAAGCGTCAGCATCCGCGCAAGGCCAGGCGAATTTCACGGGCCAGGGCAGGCCTGAGCTCGGGCCTCAAGTGCCGCCCCACCACCACTGTGCGGCCTTGTCCAGACACCTGGATCAAGGAGCCATCGCCGCTGCGCGGCTCCACCCGCACCCACTCCCTGGCGAACTCTGCGCGCTCGGTGCGGCCGCCGTTTTCCAACTCCACCACCAGGCTGGGGCCGTACAGCGTGATTTTTTCTCCGTCGCGGGCATGTCGGGCATAGACCCAGAAGGCTGCGCCCACGGCCAGCAGCTCCAACCATGCAAAAGGCATGACCATGCGGGCCCCCTGCATCCAAAAAAACAAGGCAATGCCCAGCGAGACCACACACAGGGACACGTAAAGATGCACCAACTGGGTCGGGGTGACCGAGCAATTGCGTTTGATCAGCCACTGGACCGCTTGGTAACGGCCATCGGCCTGGTGGCTGGAAGTGGCAAATCGAAAAGGAGAAGAGGTCGACACGGCATCAAACTCACAAGTTGGCAGCACCAGGCTGCCCCGCATTTCCCAAGGACCATACCCAGCAAAGCGTAGAGCAAAGTTTAATTCGCATCTCAGGGTCGGTATTGCAGCGGCTGAACATGTCCACAAGTTTTGCCGCTCTTTACCCTGAAAACGAGTTGCACCAGCGCGACCTCAGGCCCCTGAAGCAGGTCCTGCGCCTTTGAGCATGCGCCGCATGTCTGCCAAAGACACTTGGCTGGACGCTTCTATCTTGAACTTCGGAGTGGGTTTGATGGCGTGACCGTAAATGAGCTCGAAGCTCAGCGGCCAACGCCCGTCCGGCTGGCGGGGCATCCGCTCGCGCATGGCCGCCAGCAGCTCGGCCTTCCAGCGGCGGCCACGCAGCGCAGGAAAACGCTGCGCATGGAAATTGCGACCCAGACCAGCGAGCTCCTGCAGCAAACGCTCTGGTGTCTCAAAGGTCAGCGTCAGGCGCTCCATGTCCATCACCGGCTCGGCAAAACCGCTGTGCACCAGCATGTCGCCCCAATCGTGCATGTCGGTCAACTCGTGGCCCGCGGGGGGCCAGCCCAGGTGCTGGTAGAGCTGGCGCAATTCCAAAGCACTGTCAGGCCCCAGGCAGGAGAACATGACAAAGCCCTCCACCTTGAGCAGCTGGTGCCAGCGCGCCATCAGCGTTTGCGGGTCGGCCTCCAAATGCAGAGCCATGTTGGCCCAAACCATGTCCTGGCTGGCCGGTGCGGGTTCCATGTCGGCGCGCCCTGGTCGCCAACGCCCAAGCTGCCACCAACTGGGCGGCCACCGCAGGCGGGCCGCTTCCTGCCTGTGAGGCTGGCGTTCAAGCACCACACAGCGCGCGCCGCAGTCCTGCAGCAAGGCATCATGGGCCTGCATGCCTCCGCGCACCGGCTCCCAATCGGTCCATTGCTGGGGCTTGCGCTTGATCCAGGTCAGGCGCTCGTGCATGCGCCGGGCCACCTCTTCGTGCAGCCAAGGGGTCTCCATGGGCGCGGCTCGGTGCCAGCGCGCCAGCGCAACAGGGTCCAGAGGGGGGGGCGCGGGGTCAGGCAAAGGGTATGTCCAGGTGGCTTGCGGCAGGGCAGCTGAGTATATTGAGCGCATGCCGTCCCCCCACACCCAGGCGCCTGACCAAGCTGGTTCACAGCCCTGGTGGCAGGGCTTGCGCCAGCTTGTGAGTCGAACGGGGGCACAAGCCCTGCCCAGCCAATGCGCGGTGTGCCGCAGCTGGCCCAGCCAGCCGGTGTGCACGGCCTGCCTGCAGCGCTTGCTGCAGCCCCAGCACCGATGCCCAGGCTGCGCACTGGCTTGGACAGCTTTGCCAGGTGGGCCACAGCGCTGCCCCGAGTGTGTGCGCCAGCCGCTGCCCCTGGACGGCTGCTTGGCCGCGCTGGACTACCGCTACCCCTGGTCGGAGCTGCTGACCAGGCTCAAATTTCAGCAGCAAACCGGTTGGGCCGGTTTTTTTGCAGACCGACTGCTGGCCCAGCCAGCGGTGGCCGAACGCTTGGCAGGGCTAGAGGCAGACGATTGGGTGCTGCCGCTGCCGCTGTCCCGGCAGCGGCTGGCCGAGCGCGGCTTCAACCAGTCCTGGGAGTTGGCCAAGGCCTTGCACCAGCGCAGCCGCTGCACCGCGCAGCTCGGTGCGGGGCTGCTGCTCAGGCTGCGCCACACAAAGCCGCAAAGCGAGCTCAAGCGCGCAGCGCGGCTGGGCAATGTGCAAGGTGTTTTTGCAGTCGATCCTCTGCAGGCCCACCGGCTGGTCCATCAACATGTGCTGCTGGTGGACGATGTGATGACCAGTGGTGCCAGCCTGGGAGCGGCAGCCCTGGCGCTGAAAAAAGCCGGTGCCCGCAGTGTCACTGGCCTGGTGGTGGCACGCACCCCGCCCTGAAGCGCGCCGCCGATAATGGCCGGCATGTTTCACATCGTCTTGGTGGCCCCAGAGATTCCGCCCAACACCGGCAACGTCATCCGCTTGTCGGCCAACACGGGCTGTCAGTTGCACCTGGTCGAGCCCCTGGGCTTTGCCATGGACGACAAACACCTGCGCCGCGCTGGTCTGGACTACCACGAGAGCGCCACGGTGCGCAGGCACAGCAGTTGGCAGGCCTTGTTGGAAGACCAGCGCCCGCCGCCTGAGCGCATGTTCGCACTGACCACTCGAGGCTCTCGCTCGGCCTTTGAGTTGCGCTTTCAAGCCGGCGACTGGCTGGTGTTTGGCTCGGAAACCGCAGGTTTGCCGGCCGAGGTGCGCGAGCAATTTCCCCTGGCACAGCGTCTGCGCTTGCCCATGTTGGCCGATCAGCGCAGCCTGAACCTGTCCAACGCGGTGGCGGTGACAGTGTTTGAAGCCTGGCGCCAATGCGGCTTTGCCGGCGCCCAACTTCAATCTTGATCGCCCCCACAAAGCCCTCCAGGCCAGCGCCTGGCGTTCAGTGAAAGCCGTCCCACAGCAGCTTGCTGCCCGTGAGGAACATGCCGGCATACAGAAAGCGGTAAAAAAGCGCAGGCTTGATGCGCTTGGCCAAGCGCACCCCTGTCCACACCCCCAGCGGCACAAAAGGCAGCAAGGCCAGCGAGGTGGTCATGTTGCGCCAGTCCAGCAGACCCAGCAGGCCGTAAGGAACCCACTTGGACAAATTGATGGTGAAAAAGAAAAAAGACAGGGTGGACGCAAACAGCACCGGTGACAGGCGCAAGGGGATCACATAAACACTCAGGGGCGGGCCACCCGCATGGGCCACAAAGCTGGTAAAGCCGGATGTCACCGTCAACACGGCCCCCAACCAACGTGGCGGCGGCGGGGCATCGGCCTTGGGCGGAAAAAGCACGCGCTGGGCCAGAAACAGCAGGGTAAAGCCGCCCACCATGGCAGCCACCACGCGCGCGTCCAGCACCTTGAACAGCAAATAGCCCATCAGAGTGCCCACCAGGCCGCAGGGCACCAAAAACTGAAGAAGCTTGAAGTCCAGGTTCTTGCGAAAAGCCGCCAGGCCCAGCACATCGATGAAAAACAGCACCGGCATCATGATGGCAGCAGCCTCAGGCACCGACACTGCCAACGCCATCAAGGGCACGGCCAAGGAGCCAAAACCCGTGCCAAACCCGCTTTTGCTGACCCCCATCAACAAGGTCGCCGGTATGGCCACGGCATAAAAAAAGGGGTCGGTGATCAAAGGCAGGGACATGGGAAAGGTCAAAAAAAGCTATCCCAAGAATAGTCTGATTTCCCCTGCCTGCCGTGCGGGCGTATTTCAAGGGCTCTTGCCCAGGGCCAAGGCCTGGCCAGACGCAGCTTGGGCCGCGGATGTCGCAGCGCAATGGCCGTCCCCAAAGGCCTCAGTCAAGGCATGACGAGGTGAGCGAGGTGTGAGCCAGTTGCTCCACCCTGTACTGCACATATTGCGCCACATTGCGCATGGTGTGGCCCAGTTGCCACTGAAGCACATGAAAAAGAGCATTGCGCTCGCGCGTGGCCTCATCCATGTACAGCGGCCTTCGAATTTCAATTTGCAGGCTGTGGCGCCCCAAAGCGGGCTGGCCGGTTTGCAACAGCACAGGTGTGCCCCTGTAGGGGTCGTTGCGGGCCACGCTGTAGCCGAAACTGCGCAAGCTGCGCTCGACCACGTCGATGAACTCGGGCTCGCAGGTGCTGCCATCACGGTCCCCCAAGACAAAATCGGCCAGCGGCCGCTGGACTGTGATCCCTAGGCGGGCATAAGCGTTGTCCGGCATGGAGTGCAGGTTCAAGTGCCAGACCGCCCCAAACTGGCGAGCCGCGCATTCAACTTCCTGGGCCAGTGCATGGCGGTAAGGCTGCCAATAATGCGCAATGCGCTGCTGTACCTCGGCCACCGACAAGCGGCGGTCGTAAATGGGGTGGCTGGCGTCCACCTTGCTCCAGACCAGTCCAAAACCCAATCTGGACTTTTCACTGGGCGCCAACGCCGTCGGCCAATCGCCTTCCATCAGCGCGGGGTCCAGGTCGTCGACAGCCCGGTTGGGGTCTATGTAGCTGCGTGGAAAACGTGCGGCAATCAAGGTGGCCCCCACCTCAACGGCAGAGGACCACAGCTCAGCCACATCGGTGTCTTCAGCTTGGCGCAATACAGCCATGGGCAAGGCAGCCTGAAAGTCTGCCGGATACTCGGTGCCGCTGTGCGGCGAATCGCACACCAAGGGCAAGGCCAACCGAGGCTCAGGCCATTGGATGCTCACTGCTTCAAATGGATTTTGCATGGTGTTCAGTCCGCCTGCATCTGGGCTGCTTTGGCAATGGCTTGGTAGCGTGTCAGCGCTGTTTTGACTTGCAGGGCAAATTCCTCAGGCGTGTTGGCCATCGACAAGCCACCCAGGGTGTCTGTGCGCTGTTTGAACGACGGGTCGAGCATGGCCTTGTGCGCAGCCTCCATGAGTGTTTTGACCACGATGGAGGGCGTGCCGGCTGGCGCCATCAAACCAAACCAGCCGCCCTCGCTCATGTCTTTGAAGCCGGCTTCGCGATAGGTGGGCACCTGAGGCAAGAGTGGGGAGCGCTGAGGCGACAACACCGCCAGCGCACGCAAACGGCCAGCCTGAATATGCGTCAGGGCCGACGGCAGGTTGTCGGTCAGCACATCCACTTGCCCGGCCAGCGCGTCATTCATGGCCGGGCCCGCCCCTTTGTAGGGCACATGCAAAAGCTGTATGCCCGCGAGTTGGGTGAAGCTCTCGACGTTGGCATGGCCCAGGGTGCCCGCCCCCGGCGAGCCGTAGCTGTAATGCCCTGGGGCGGCTTTGGCCAGGCTGATGAAGGCTTGGATATCTTTGGCAGGCAGCTTGGGGTGCACCATCAGCACGCTGGGCACGGCCATCACGTTGGTGATGGGCTGGAAATCCTTGATGGGGTCATAGGGTATTTTTTTATAAATGGCGGGGCTGGCGCCATGGGTGCTGACCGTGGCCATCAAGAGGGTGTAACCATCGGGTCTGGCTTTGGCCACCGCATCGGCGCCCATGACGCTGCCGCCGCCGCCTCGGTTTTCAACCACCATGGCCTGGCCCAGCAGGGGCGACATGCGCTCGGCCAACAGGCGAGCCACCATGTCGGTGGAGCCACCAGCTGGAAAGGGCACCACCAATTTGATCGGCTTGATCGGGTAGCCCAGCGCTTGCGTGCTCGGCAGCAAGCCCAGAGCGCACAGCAAGGGCCAGAGCAGATGCAGTTTGATTTTCATCTTTGTCTCCACAAACAGATTTAACGAGATAAGCATTTTTAGAGAACTTTTTGACGGCGCACAGAGACAAAATTGCCGCGAGGGTTGAGCTAAAGACACACCTCAAAGCATTTACTCGTGAACCACCTGTTGCCCTGGCGCCCAAGCCCTTGAACCCTCTGGCCCACATGCCTTATGCGCATCCGATCACCCTCGCTGCCCGAATTGCACGCATTTGTCCATGCGGCCAGACTCCACAGCTTCATCAAAGCCGCTCAGTCCTTGCAGGTCACTGCAGGCGCCATCAGCCGCTCCATTGCTCGGATTGAGGCGCATTTGGGCATGTCCGTTTTTCAGCGCCACAGCCGGGGCTGTGAGCTCACGCCTCAGGGGCGGCTTTACTTTGAATCGGTGGCGGCGGCCATTGACACGCTCGAAGGTGCTGCCCTGATGGCCCAGGGGCCGCAGGGGGCTGGTGAACGCGCCACGCTCAAGCTGTCTGTCACCCCTTCCTTGGCCACGCACTGGTTGATCCGGCGCTTGCCCGATTTCTACCGACAGCATCCGGAGGTGACGCTGTCTTTCGTGCCCTACGACCGCAATGAGTTGCCCCTGGTGGCCAGCCAAGGCATGTCGATCAGGGGCGGCAACGGGCTTTGGCCGACAGGCGTAGAGGGTGACTACCTGATTGGCAAACACATTGTGGCGGTCACCAGGCCAGCGGATCGATGGGACTTGAACTCACCGTGCGACTTGATGCAACTGCCCCTGCTCGCTCACAGCTTGCACCCCCACACCTTGAAAAACTGGTTTGCAGGCGCAGGCTGCCTTGGTGAGGGACTCAGCCCGGTCGCCGACTTTGAACAAGTCGGCCAATTGATCGCAGCTGCGGTGGCCGGCCTGGGCGTGGCCGTTGTTCAACGCTGCCTGGTGGAAGAGCACCTCTTGTCTGGCCAGCTGGTGCTGGCCCACCCTTTGCATGTGGTCAACGACAGAGGCTACTACCTGTGCTACCCAGAGGCACTGCGGCGTTCACCCGCTCTTGCATCGTTTCGCTCTTGGCTTTTGGCACAGGCTCAAGAAGCTGCGGGCGAGTCATCGCTTACCGCTGCAAGCAGCCTGCCTGACGCGTTGAGCCACGGCCCCCAGCGCGCCAGGGCCTGAGGCAAGCGTTCACCCGTACAGGCCCTTTTTTCCCACACCTCACTTTCAAAGGTTGTCATGAGCACCGACACTGGCAGGTCAGAATCCATGCCCCCTGAGGAGGCAGCCGAGTCTGACGCGGCCCAGCCGGATTTGCCGCCGCCACCGCAGACGTTGCAGGTTCAATTCACTGGAACGGGTCGCGGCTACTTTTCTGTGTGGCTTGTGAACGTGCTGCTGAACGTGCTCAGCCTGGGCCTGTTCTGGCCATTTGCACAAGCGCGCAAGCAGGTTTTCTTTCATCAACACACGCTGGTTGGGGGCCAGGCACTGACCTTTGATGCCAAGCCATGGACACAGTTCCAAACCCACTTGCTGCTCATTGGCCTGTGCCTGTTGAATGGCTTGGTGTACCTCTTCAAGCCCGCGCTGCTTTGGCTGCCCGCGCTGCTGCTTGCGCTGCTGTGGCCAGCCTTGTGGCAGGCTTCGCTGGTTTTCAGGTTCAAGCACACCCAGTGGCGGGGTCTGCGTTTTGGTTTTGTGGGGACTGTGGTGCAGGCCTACGAGGTGATGCTGCCCTTGTGCCTGCCGGCTTTGTTTGGGGTGCTGCTGATGTCCCTGAAGATCTTTCCAAGCTGGGCCGAGTTGGGACAAACCCAGACGCTCATGGGCCCCTTGGGTGTGATGCTGCTCGGTATGGTGCTGGTGTTACCGTGGCAGCTGTTGAGGCTGCATGCGTTTGTGCGCAGCGGCTGCACCTACGCCAGCGAACGTTCACATTTAAACCCTTTCGCCCTCGCCAAACCTGTTTACCTGCTCCACCTCAAGGCGCTGGGCATGGCGTTGCTCCTGCTCACCGCCTTGAGCGCTGTGGCTGCTGTTCTGGCTCGGGCTGGTCAGAGCACGGGTTTGGCGGCCTCACTGACGCTGTCGTGCTTGGCCTTTCCATTGGTGCTGCATCCTTATTTCAAGGCCCGCATGCAAAACCTGCTCTGGGGCCAGACGGCCAGCACGCACATCCGCTTTCGCAGCACGTTGGGCTATCTCGACTTGTTCTGGGTGAACCTGCAAAACTGCCTGCTCGTTGTGTTGACTTTGGGCCTGTACTGGCCATTTGCCGTGGTCCGAAACACCCGCTTGAAAATGGCGGCCATGGTGGTGGTGGTGCAAGGCGAGCTGCCACGCTGGCCAGCACAAAGCAGCCAGCCCACTGGCAGCTTGCAGACACTGGACAGCGCTTCAGCCCAAATGGGCGCTCTGTCCTGAGCTGGGGTCAGTGCGCATCAATGCCTAAGTAAGCCCGCTGGATCTCGGGCCGGTTCATCATTTCCTTGGCCTGGCCTTGCGCCACGATGCGGCCTTCTTCCATGACGTAGGCGCGGTGCGCCGTCTCCAGCGCCATGGACACGTTTTGCTCCACCAGCAGCACTGCCGTGCCCTCGTCGTTGATCTGGCGGATGGCCGCAAACATGTCCATCACGATGGTGGGCGCCAGCCCCAGCGAAGGCTCATCGAGCAGCAGCAGCGTGGGACCCGCCATGAGCGCGCGGCCAATGGCCACCATTTGCTGCTGGCCGCCAGACAAAGAGCCGGCCGCGCTGGGCAATTTGACCTTGAGCGCCGGGAAAAGCGCGAGCACCCGTTCCAAGCGATCGGCCCGCTTGGCCTTGGCAGCAGGCAAAAAGCTGCCCAACTCCAAGTTGTCCATGACGGTCATTTGCGTGAACAAACGCCGGCCTTCCGGCACGATGGCGATGCCCGCCTCGCAAAACCGGTGGCTCTCCAAGCGGGTGATGTCGCGGCCACCAAAGCGCAGCTGACCGCTTTTGACCGCATGCAGCCCAGCCATGGCGTTGATCAACGTGGTTTTGCCAGCCCCATTGGGGCCGACCACGCACACCAACTCCTTGGCCTCCACGTGCACGGACACGTCCCACAAGGCCGGTGCGGCGCCGTAATTGACGAAGATGTTTTGAACTTCAAGCATGGGCTTTTCCCAGGTAAGCGCTGACCACTTCAGGGTTGCTCATGACCTCTTGCAAAGGCCCCACGGCCAACAGCTTGCCGTGGTTGAGCACAGCCACACGGTCGGCCAAGGCCATGACAGCGCGCATCACGTGTTCCACGAACACGATGGTGGAGCCTTGGTCACGGATGCGGCGAATCAGCTCAATGGCCTCATTGATCTCGCTGGGCGTCATGCCCGAGAGCACCTCATCAAGCAACACCAACCTGGGCCGGGACGCCAGGGCACGCGCCAACTCCAAGAACTTGCGCTGGTGCAGGTTCAAGTCGTCGGGCAGGCTTTCGGCCTTGTGCTTGAGGCCGGTGAACTCCAGGCATTTCATGGCCTCTTCGGTGGCTTGGGGCCGGCCCATGGCGGCGCTGCCAAACATGGCCGCCATGATGACGTTTTCAAGCACTGTCATTTGCGCGAAGGGGCGCGGTATTTGGTAGGTGCGGGCGATGCCGGACTGCGCCACCTGGTGGGCGGGCAGGCCCGCCAGTTCGCGGCCCTCAAACATGTAGCTGCCGCCTGTGGCCGCGTAATGGCCGCTGACCACGTTGATGAAGGTGGACTTGCCCGAACCGTTGGGCCCGAGCAAGCCTAAAATTTCACCCTTGTGCACGGTCAAGCTGACCTCGCTGAGCGCTTGCACGCCCTTGAAGGCCTTGGACAGACCCCGCGTTTCCAGCAGCACCTCGGTGCTGCCCGGCGCAGGGCGGGGCGCTGGGGTGGACACCACCACCGGCAAAGACGCATGCACTTCGCCTGCGGCCTCCAGTGCCCGGCTGCGCTCGGCGGCCTGATTGGCGCGCCGCTTGAGGAAGTAGCCCATCACGCCGTTGGGCATGAACAAAATCACCGCAATCAGCACCACACCCACGGCCGCCTTGCCCACCACCGGGTTGTTGCCCGCTGTGAAGTAGTACAGCAGACAAGTGATGAACACCGCCCCGACGGCGGGACCCGCCCAGTGGCGCGAGCCGCCCAGGCAGCTCATCAGCACCACCGTGAGCGGCACCGTGATGTTGAAAGTCTCGCCCACCGTGACGTACTGCACAAAAAGCGCATGGATGCCGCCGGCCAGGCCCGCCAAGGCGCTGGAGACCGCGAAGGCCAGCAGCTTGTAGTTGTAGGTGGGCACGCCCATGACCTCGGCCACGTCCTCGTCGTCGTGAATGGCATACAGGCCCACACCCAGCTTGGATTTTTGCAAGGTGTAGGCAATCAATGCGGTGGCGATCATCACCAGCAGGGCCAAAAGGTAAAGCGATGAGCCCGCTGACGGCCCCAGCTTGGGCACTTCCACAGCCATCAGGTAGACGCCTGGACCACCGTCAATCGGGGTGTTGATGATGATGGTCGCCACCACAAAGGTCACAGCCAAGGTCAGCAGCGCAAACAACTCCCCGCGCACCGCCTTGACGCGGAACACCACCGCCCCGAGGAACACCCCTAACAAGGCAGGCAAAAGCGCCGCCAAGGGCAAGGTGGCCAAAAAGGGCCAGTCCAACTTGCCCGCCAGCGCGCCTGTGGTGTACATGCCCACGCCAAAGAACACACCGTGGCCGAATGAAAAATAGCCCGAGTAGCCTGACAGGATGTTCCAGGACATGGCCAGGATCACCCAATGGCAAATCAGGTAGAGAAAGGACTCGTAAAAGGCCGGCAGGCCCAGCCAGGGCACACAGGCCAGCACCAGGCCTGCGGCAAGAATGCCGGAAATGGTTTTGTTCATGAGGGGGCTCGTTTCAGCTCTTGCCGGGCCGCAGCAGCAGCATGAAGATCAACAGAGAAAAAGACACGATGGGTGCCCACGAAGGCGAAGCCACCGCCATGGTGACCGCCTCGCTCACGCCAATCAAAATACCGGCGAACAAAGGGCCCAGCGGGCTGCCCAAGCCGCCCAGCATGACGGCGGCAAAGACCACGCCCACCCAAGTGAAAATTTGCGAGGGCGCCAGCGTGAAAGTCAGCGCCAGGCACACGCCTGCGATCGCGGCAAGCGCCGAGCACATGCCCGCCAAGCCCAGCGAGAGCGCTTTTTGGTTGATGCCAAAAGCCGCTGCAATGGGCGCGTCCTCGGCCATGGCGCGCAAGGCTTTGCCCAGGTCGGTGTAACGCATGGCGGCCCAGATGGCCACGGCAATGCCCACGGCCAGTATCAAGGTGATCAGCTCAGGGATGGGCACAAACAGCGAGCCCACCTTGAACTTCATGTCGTTGTAATCGGACTCCAGGCGGCGGTAGTCGGCCGTCCAAATGCTTTGGATCAGCGACTCGATCACCACCGTCACACCAAAGGTTGCCAGCAGCGAGTTGAAGGGGGTGATGGCAAAACGCGCCAACACCCACTGCATGCCCGCTCCAAACGCAAAGAAAAAGGGCGGCAAGATCAACAAGCCCCACAAGGGGTCGATGTGGGCCACCGTGGCCATCTGGTAGCTCAGGTAGGCGGCCAGGAAGACCAGGCCGAAATGAGACAGGTTGATCTGCTTGAGCAGTCCCCACGTCAGGCCCAGCCCCAGGCCGATGAGGCCGTACAAACTGCCAATGAAGATCCCGGACAGGATCGATTGCATCAATAAATTCAGGCTCGGAAGCGTCATTGGCGAGTCACCTTCAGGGTTGGTGGGCGTGAACGTTTACTTGACCTGCAGCTTGACGCCGGGGGCCGCAAACTGCGCAGGCCAGACCACCTGCCACTTGCCGCCTTGCACTTGCTTGATCTTCATCAGGTCGTCGCCGTAGTTGCTGGGACCGTCAAAGCGCAGACGGCCGTGGATGGTGTCCACACGGTTGGCTTTGAGCCAGGCTGCAATGGCCTTGTCGTCCAGGCTGTTGGCGCCCTTGACGCCGGCTTCCAAAATTTGCCAGGCCGAGAACGAGGCCGCGGCTTGGGTTTCCACACTGACGTCGGCCAGCTTGGCTTGCGCAGCACGCTCGTTGAAGACCTTGACGAACTGCGCACCGCCTGGGTTGCTCAAGAAAGGCTGATGCTCTTCAAAAATGGTCAGCGACATGGCGCCCTGGCCTTCCGGCGCCTTGGTCATGGGACCAGGTGCGGGGTACAGGTGGAAATTCATGGGCGGCGTGTAGTCGATCTTTTTCATGGCGTCGAGCAGCATGTTGCCCTCCAGGCCAATGTCGCCAATCCACACCAGATCGGGCTTGGCGTCTTTGACGCGGGCGGCAATGGGGCCGAAGTCGCGGTTGCCAAATTCCCATTCGAGGAACAGCACCTCTTGGAGGCCGCGCTGCTTGGCCACCGCACGGCCACCCAGCGACAAGAAGTGGATGGAGGGGAACTTGCTGGTGACGATGGCAATCGTCTTGGGCGGCTTGGGCGAGGCGGCCAAGGCGTCAAACACGGTGTTAGGCACTGTCGTTTGGGGCGTGGGGCCCAGCGACCAGGCCGGGAAATGCATGTCGTACTTGGCCAGCGAGGGAATGCCAAAGGTGTGGTGCACCAGCACCTTGCCATAGCGCTGAGCCACACCCATGGCCGACAAAATGGCACCCGTGGCATAGGGGCCCATGAGCAAGTCCACCTTGTCAGCGGTGATCAGCTGCTCGTACAAGGTGCGGGCCAGGTCGGGCTTGGACTGGTCGTCCTTGACCAGCCATTCGACCTTGCGGCCCATCAGGCCGCCGCGGGCATTGAGCTGTTCAATGTAAATGTCGCCGACCAGCTTGTGGGTCAGGCCCGTGGCCGACAAAGGGCCGGTCAGCGCCAAGGTGCTGCCAATGCGAATCGGCGCGCCCTGTGCAAACGATGCAGGGGCCACCAAAGCAGCTGCGCCGGCCGCGGTGGCGGTCAGCAGTGAGCGACGGTCTATTTTTTTCATGCATGTCTCCAGTGAGTAAAAGTGAAAAGGCAGGAACGTTCAGGGGAAAACAAAGGCTCAGTCCACCTGGGCACCCGAGCGCTTGACGAGCTCGGCCCATTTGGTGATTTCGGTGCGGCCAAAAGACACCATCTCTTCAGCGCGCATGACGCGCAACTCCAGCCCCTGGGCTTGGAGCTTGGCGGCGGTCTCAGGGCTGGCTTGCGCTTGGGCGGCCGCCTCGCGCAGCCGGGCCAGCACGGGGGCCGGGGTGGCAGCAGGCGCGTAAACCATGAACCAGGCCACCAGGTCAAAGTCGGCCACACCCTGCTCCAGCAAGGTGGGCAGCTCGGGGGCGGCTGCACTGCGCTTGGCGCTGGACGCGCCCAGCGCCCGCAGCTTGCCGGTTTTGAGGTGTGGCAAGACGGCGGCCGGGTGGTAGAACATGAACTGCACTTGTCCACCCATCACGTCAGACAGCGCCAAGCCGCCTTCTTTGTAGGGCACATGGGTCATGGTGCCGCCCAGGCGGGCCTGCAGCATCTCCCCAGCCAAGTGGCCCGATGTGCCGTTGCCGGCCGACGCAAAGCTCAGCCCACCGGGCTTGCGCGCCTGCTCGGCCAAGTCCTTGACGCTTTTGAGCGGCGAGTTGCCAGGCACCACCAAAAAAGTGGGCGAGTAGCCCGCAAAAGACACGGGCGCAAAGTCGCGCAGCGGGTCATAGGGCAGGCGCTTGAACAAAGTGGCATTGATGGCGTGCGTGCCCACCGTGCCCATGAGCAAGGTGTAACCATCGGCCGGGCTCTTGGCCACCAGGTCCGAGCCTATGCCGCCGCCAGCACCGGCGCGGTTTTCCACCACCACGGTTTGGCCCAGCAGCTTGCCCATGCTTTCGGCCATGACGCGCCCCACGATGTCGGTGGTGGTGCCCGGCCCAAAGGGCACGATCATGCGCACGGTCTTGTTCGGAAAGTCCTGGGCCACGGCCGCCAAGGGCAGGGCCAGCGCGGCTGACAAAACCAGCAGAGCGCGGCGCCGTGCGTTCATGTGGATTCCTTGGTGCTGCGTGCGGGCCAACCCTTGGTCATCTGCGCATTGTGTTGGCCCAGCAAGGGCGGCGCCGTGACCTCCAGCGAGCGCTCACCGTCGTAGGACACGGGCGAGCGCACCGTCTTGAAGGTGGTGTTGGGCAAGGGCGATGGCGCCTCCACAAACAGCTGCAGGTGCTTGACCTGCGGGTCTTCGGGCACCTCGGGCGTGGTGTACATGGGCGCGTGCGGCACGTCTTCGGCCACCAGGCGGTTGCACCACTCCACGCGCTTGCGGGTTTTGAAAATGGCCGAGAGCACCTCAATCATGGCCTCTTGGTGGTCAATGCGAGCCTCGCGGGTGGCAAAGCGCGGGTCTTGAAAAATGTCAGGCCGCTCCATGGCGCGGGCCAGGCCTTCCCAAAACTTCGGGGGAGAGGACATGTGCAGCGCCACCCAGTGGCCGTCTTCGCACTCCAGCACATAGGACTGCGACACCCGCGGCCGGCTGAAGGGGCCGACCACCTCGTCGGCCGAGAACAGGTGCGTGAAGGCGTCCAGGTTGAAGTGCGTCATGGCTTCGAGCATGGACACCTCGACCAGCCGACCCTGGCCGGTGCGGCTGCGCTCAAACAAGGCGCCCTGAATGCCGTAAGCGGCATAAAAACCCGTCAAGGCGTCGGCCAGAGCCGGGCCCACCACGCGCGGGTCGTTGGGGTTGACCAGCAGTCGCAAAAAGCCACTCGCTGCTTGGGCCACCGAGTCGTAGCTGGGCCGATCGCTGTAAGGGCCGTCCCGGCCAAAGCCGCTGATGGCGCAGTAAATCAGCTTGGGGTTGATGGCCTTGAGGCGCTCGTAACCGGCGCCAATGTTCTCGGCCACGCCCGGGCGAAAGTTCTTGATGTAGACATCG
>CANHKH010000023.1 GCA_947460165.1 Comamonadaceae bacterium | reverse complement strand
GCCGCAAATGCTCAATTACGAGTCTGTGGGTGGGGTGAGTTTCAAAAAGGGCTGCTACCCGGGCCAGGAAGTGGTGGCCCGCAGCCAGTTCAGGGGCACGCTCAAGCGCAGGGCTTATTTGGTCCATGCGGATGGTCCGCTCGCCGCGGGCCAAGAGGTGTTTTTGGCCAGCGATGCAGAGCAACCCTGCGGCACAGTGGCCGCCGCCGCGCCCTGCCCCAACGGCAATGGTTGGGACGCCATGGTGTCCATGCAAACCAGCGCGGCGCTGAGCGATGCAGGACCCTTGCGCGCTGCAGGGTCTTCAGGCTCGCCAGGTCCGGCGCTGGCGCTGCTCGCCCTGCCCTACCCCTTGCTCGAAGACCTCTGAAGAAGTGTGCCTGCTTGCCTTGGCCCTGGGCCAATCTGAAGCCTGGCCGCTGCTCTTGGCCTCCAACCGGGACGAGTTTTTTCACCGCCCCACGCAGCCGCTGGCGCATTGGCGCAGCGACAGCGGCATGCTCATTGTCTCGGGTCGGGACGCCTTGGCGGGCGGCACGTGGCTGGGCCTGACACCGGGCGCACGCGTGGCCTTGCTGACCAATGTGCGTGAACCTGGCGCGACCGTGGGTGCCCGGTCCAGAGGTGAGTTGCCGCTGGCCTGGCTGCACAGCAGCGAGACGGCCGAACATTTTTTGGCCCAACTCGACGGCCAGGCCTACAGCGGCTTTAACTTGGTGGTGGGTGACATGCGCACGAGCAGCTGGCACTGGGCCAGCAACCGCCAACCCAGCCCCAGCGGGGTGACCGCTGGCTGGCAGCAGCGCGCCTTGGCGCCCGGGGTCTACGGCCTGTCCAATGCTTTTTTAGACACGCCTTGGCCCAAAACGCAGCGCCTCAAGCGCGCCATGCAGGCGGCTTTGTCAACCCAGGACCAGGCCGAGCAGCTGTTGTGGCAAGCCTTGGCCGATGCCTCACCCGCCACAGACGCTGACATGCCCCAGACAGGCGTGGCACCAGACATTGAAAAACAACTCTCCAGCGCCTGGGTGCGTTTTGCCGACGGCCGCTATGGCACCCGCGCCAGCACCCTGGTGAAAGCGGGCACCACGGCGCAGGGCTGGGCCGTGCAGGTACAAGAAAAAACCTGGTCGCCCGAGGGCTCATGCAGCCTGCGCGAAGAGCGCTTGCACTGGCCCAGCGATTGAATCGGCTGGCTCTTAAACAGCGCGCACCATCTCAATGTGCGGCAGCCCGGCCTCTTCAAAACCATCGCCCTGCGGCACAAAGCCCGCCCGGGCGTAAAAACCTTCGGCGCTGCGCTGGGCATGCAGCAGCACCTGCCTGTCGCCACGCTGGCGGGCGGCATCCACCAAGGTGCGCAGCACCAAAGCGCCCTGCCCCGCTCCCCGCAGCAGGCGTTTGACAGCCATGCGGCCAATGCGGGCTGAGCCCGCCTCGCTGGGCAGCAGCCGGCCCGTGGCCACGGGCTGGCCCAGCCGGTTGTAGGCCACGGCGTGCAGGCAATGGGCGTCGGCCGGGTCGCGCTCCATTTCCAGGGGAATGAGCTGCTCTTGCACAAACACTTCAATGCGCATCTTCATGGCGTCGGCCTCCATGGCCTGCCAGTGGCCGGTGCGCACTTCCACCACCGGCTCGCCCGCCTCAAAACCCAGCAGGCACTGGCGCAGCAGATCGGGCACGGGCTTGGAGGTTTGGGTGGCGGGGTCGGCAAACACATAAATGAGCTCGGCCGTGATCAAGAGCTGCTCGCCCCGGAAAATCCCCGCCTCAAAGGTCATGGACGAGTTGCCAATGCGGCTGCAGCGCATGCCCACCTCGAGCTGGTCGTCAAAGTGCGCCGAGGCATGGAACTCCAGGCTGCTTTTTTTGACGTACAAATCGCCCCCCAGCTCCAGCATGGCCTGCTCGTAGGGCAAGGCCAAGGCGCGCCAGTAGTCGCTGATGGCCGTGTCGACATACATCAGGTAGTGGGCATTGAAGACGATTTTTTGCATGTCCACCTCGGCCCAGCGAACCCGCAGGTGGTGGAAAAAACGAAAGTCAGTCTTGTTCATGGTCATGTTTCCTTGAATATCAGCGCTCAGGCCGTGCCAAAAGCGCGCCTGAGCGCCCCAGCTGCGTCGGCGTGAAAGCGCCTGGCCTCGGGCAGCACCAGGCCCATTTTGATGAATTCATGCGTTACACCCCGGTAAATTTCCAACTCCACCGGCACGCCCGCGTGGCGCAGCCGGTCGGCGTACAGCAGGCCCTCGTCGTGCAGCGGATCGCATTCGGCCAGCGCCAACCAGGCCGGGGCCACGCCCTCCACATCGTCGGCCAGCACGGGAGAAAAGCGCCAGTCGCGCCGCTGCTCAGGGTCTATGTAATGGTCAAAAAACCAGCTGATGATTTCTGGGCTCAAGACAAAGCCCTGCGCAAAGCGGCGGTGGGAGTCGGTGTCCTGGTCGGGCACGGTGCCCGGGTAGATGAGCAATTGCAGCGCCAGGGGCAAGCCGGCATCCCGCGCCAAAATGGCACACACCGCCGCCAAGGTGCCGCCTGCGCTGTCGCCGCCCACCGCCAGGCGCTGCGCGTCCAGCCCCCATGCTTGCGCCCGGTCGTGCACGGCCGCCAACGCGTCCCAGGCATCGTGCACGGCCGTGGGAAAGCGGTGCTCAGGGGCCAACCGATAGTCCACAGCCACCACGGCGCAGCCGCCCAGGTGGCTGAGTTCCCGGCACAGCACGTCGTGCGTGGCAAGGCTGCCAATGGTGAAGCCGCCGCCGTGCAAAAACACCAGCGTGGGCAGCAGGCGGGTGTCGGCCAAGCCCTGCGGGGCATACAAGCGCACGGGGATGGGGTGGCCGTCACGTGCTGGCACATGAAAGTCTTGCACACGGGCCAGCTCGCGCACCGGCACCTCCAGCACCTGGGCGCCAGCGGCATACGCCTGGCGCGCCTGTGGAGGCGACAGGGTGTGCAAAGGCGCACGCTTGGCTTTGGCCATGCTTTGGATCACGCGCTGCATGGCCGGGGTGAGAAGTTGCTGCGGCTCGCTCATGGATTCAAAAAAAGGACCTGTCACTTGCGTGGCGTGGCTCAGGGTTTGCGGTCGTGCCCGGGCCGACAAGCCCGGCTACAGTCTGACAAAGTCGCCATGGTAGCGCCCACCGCCGCACACGGCCTGAGCCCCAAGGTTCCGCAACCCGCCTTTGAGGATAAAAAAATGGCCCTGATTTATTACCTGACCCAGATTCAGCTTGAAGCGGGTGCCCTGCGCCACCTCAAGGACGAGTGCCAGCGCGTGGGCATGCGCAAGCCCTTGATCGTCACCGACGCGGGTGTGCTCGCCGCCGGGGTGCTGCAAATGGCGCTCGATGCCTTGGCGGGCGTGCCGCTGGCCTGCTTTGACCAAACCCCCTCCAACCCCAACGAGGCGGCCGTGCGCGCTGCCGCTGAGATGCTGGTGCGCGAGCAGTGCGACGGCTTGATCGCAGTGGGCGGCGGCTCGGCCATCGACTGCGCCAAGGGCGTGGCCATTGCCGCCACCCACCCTGGCCCGCTCAAAACCTACGCCACCATTGAAGGCGGCTCGCCCAAAATCACAGACCGCGTGCTGCCCCTCATTGCCGTGCCCACCACCGCGGGCACCGGCAGCGAGGTGGCGCGTGGTGCCATTTTGATCTTGGACGACGGCCGCAAAGTCGGCTTTCACTCCTGGCACCTGCTGCCCAAAGCGGCCATTTGTGACCCCGAACTCACGCTGGGCCTGCCGCCCTTGCTGACGGCTGCCACCGGCATGGACGCCATTGCCCACTGCATGGAAACTTTCATGGCCCCGGCTTTCAACCCCCCGGCCGACGGCATTGCGCTCGACGGCTTGGAGCGCGGATGGGCCCACATCGAAAAAGCCACCGCCAACGGCCAAGACCGAGACGCACGCCTGAACATGATGAGTGCCAGCATGCAAGGCGCCATGGCCTTTCAAAAAGGCCTGGGCTGCGTGCACTCTTTGAGCCACAGCCTGGGCGGCGTCAACCCGCGCCTGCACCACGGCACACTCAACGCCTTGTTTTTGCCGGCCGTGATCCGCTTCAACGCCCAGGCCGACTCCATGCAAAAAGACAGGCGCTTAGAGCGCATGGCCCGCGTCATGGGTGTGGGCTCTGGGCACGACATTCCAAACGCCATCACCGCCTTGAACGCCAGGCTGGGCCTGCCTGCTGGCCTGGCTGCCTTGGGCGTGACCGAAGACTTGTTTGAGCGCATCATCGAAGGCGCCCTGGCCGACCATTGCCACAAAACCAACCCCAGACTGGCGACGGCGCAGGACTACCGGCAGATGCTGCTAGAGGCAATGTGAGCCTGGGTAGCCGCACATTTCGCTTCTGAACAAGTCACCTTGGACCCAGTGGCCCCCCGCTTCAAAGCCGGGTTGAGCCACTAGGGAACGAAACTCAAAAACAAAAACGCTGCAAACACCACCAAATGGATGGCGCCCTGCATCAGATTGGTGCGACCTGAGGCCAGGGTGATGGAGCCCACCAAAAAGGTCAGCGCCAAAAGCGCCATGTCTTTGGGGTCCAGCCCCAGGGTCAGCGGCAATCCAAGCCACACTGCCGCCAAGACCACCAAGGGGATCGTCAGTCCAATGGACGCCAGGGCCGAGCCAATGGCCAAGTTCATGCTGGTTTGAAGGCGGTTGGCCTGGGCTGCACGAAAAGCCGCCCAAGTCTCAGGCGCCAATACGATGATCGCGATCAGGGTGCCCACCACGGCGGGGGGCGCTTCCCAGCGCCGTACCAGGGACTCCAAGGACGGTGACAACAGCTTGGCCAAGCCCACCACGGCCACCAAGGCCACCATCAGCAAAGCAAAGCTCAGCCAAGCCATGTGGCGACTGGGCGGCGCGGCATGCACCGCTTCGTCGGCGACATCTTGGGCCGGCAAAAAATAATCGCGATGGCGCACGGTTTGGATGAACACAAACACCAGCCACAGCACCAAGGACCCGGCCGCCACAAAAATCAGTTGTGAGGCCGTGTAGTTGGCACCCGGCGCGCTGGTGGTCAAGCTGGGAAGCACCAACACCAAGGTCGACATGACGACCAAGGCGGCCAGTCCAGAGCCCGTGCCTTCGATGCGAAACAACTGCTCTTTGTGCCTCAGCCCGCCCGCCAGCAAACACACCCCCACCACGCCGTTGCAAATGATCATGACCGCGGCGTAGATGGTGTCGCGAGGCACCGTTGCAGCATGGGCCCCACCGGCCAACATCATGGACAAGACCAGGGCCACCTCAATGACCGTCACCGCCAAGGCCAAGACCAAGGTGCCGTAGGGCTCACCCACCTTGTGGGCAATCACCTCGGCGTGATGGACCGAGCTGACCACGGCCAGCACCAGCGAGGGCACGGCCAGCCACAAAAACAGGGCATGGTTGGGCCACAGCAAACCGCTGGACAACACCAGCGCACTCAGCAAGGGAGAGGCGATGAAAGACATCCTGGACAACATTCTGACGGGAGCCGCCATTTCTGAATGTCCACTGGCTTATACGCCATTGCGACGGAGGGAAAGGTTTTTGCGGAGCTTGGCCGCTCAAGCCAGCGAGTTGTCGCCGCTCATGTAGACATACACCTCTTGGAACAACTCGCCCTTGAGCTTGAAGAAGTTGGCGTTGCTTTTGTGCGCCGTGGGCTGGCCTGCCCGGCCATTTCTCACCTCAAACCGGCAGGCCATGCGTTCAGGCGAGACCACGAAGTGCTCAAAGTCGCCGTGGTAAATGCTGTCGTAGCGGCTGAAAAGCCGTTCAAACACCCCAGCGATTTCAGTGTCGCGGCCGCGAAACGTGGTTTGGTAGGTGGCGATGGTGAAGCTCGCGTCCCTGGCAAAAAATGACAAGGTGGCGGCCAAGTCTTTGCGGTCCACGGCCGCAAAGTAGGCTTCAACCCGCGCAATGGTCGTCTGATCGCTCATGCTGGTTTGAGTTGCACTGCCTGTCAAGCTTTGTTAAGCCGCTCGTTTTGCGGAAACATGAATTGCTTGGCTTGCGCGTCCATCTCGGTTTTAAATGCGTGCTTGGTCTTGAGCGCCTCGGCGCGCTGGGCCGCAGGGCGTGCGCTGATGGCGTCAAGCAGGCGTTTGACATTCGGGTACTGCGCCCAGGTGGCTTCGCCCGTGCCCAGCACAAACGGCAGCATGCGGGCCCAACCCCAAAATGCCATGTCCACAATGGAGTAAGCCTCGCCGACCATGAAGGTTTTGCCTGCCAGGTGCTGCTCAATCACGCTCCATTGGCGGTGAGCTTCAAAGTCATAGCGGTTCAGTGCGTATTCTTTGGGCTCAGGGGCCATGTGCCGAAAGTGCACGGACTGGCCTGAAAACGGGCCAATGCCGCTTGCAACAAACATCAGCCAAGCCAACATCTGGCCACGCGCAGGGCTGCGCAAGTCGGTGGGAACGAACTGACCCTCGCGCTCGGCGAGATACAGCAAGATGGCGTTGCTGTCAAAAATCGTCACATCCCCGTCCACGATGGCGGGCACCTTGGCGTTGGGGTTGACAGCCAAGAAAGCCTCGGCGAATTGTTCGCCTTTTCGGGTGTCCACCGCAATGGCCTCATAGGGCAGGCCCAGCTCCTCCAGGAGCAAGGCGACTTTCATGGGGTTGGGGGCGTTGTTGTAAAAAAATTTGATCATGGCTCAAGCATAAATCCAACGCGAGTGGCTCAGAGTCAAATTTGCGACTGCATGCGCGTCTGCTGCTTACAGCGACGCCGCCGCGGCGCCCAAAAACACCGCCGCAGACAGCACCGAGCCCGCCGCTCCCAGCATGTTGCTGGCGTACACCACTTGGCCCCAGCCTTGGGAGCGCGTCAAACCACGGTCGCCCGTGAGGGCGGCCAGCGGCGTGGCCACGCAAAACGCATAGGCCGACACCACCATGGGCAGCACAATCATCCAGCGCACGGACTCAGGCACCTTGAGCGTGCCCAACACGGCGGCAGTCGCCAGCATCAAGGTGGCGCCCAAGGGCAAGCTGGCATGGGCCACGCGCCAAGAATTCACCACCTGGGCAGACGCACCACGCCTGATGGCGCGGGCATACGGCGCGCCCAGCAGCAACCCAAAGAGCAACACCACGGCGGCGTGAAAAACGAGGTGGCGGTAAGCGTCGAGCATGTTGAGAACAAATAAAAATGGAATGAGGTGTGAACGAGACAAGCCAGAAAAAAGCCACTCTCAGTGCTTCATGGCCCACCAAGCGGCTTGTTTGGCGTGCAGCGCGGTGGTGTCAAACAAGGGAACGCTGGCATCCGCCTCGCCCACCAGCAGCGTGATTTCAGTACAGCCCAACACAATGGCTTGCGCGCCTTGCGCCACCAACTCGGCCATGACGCGCTGGTAAATCTGCCGTGAGTCGGGCAAGACCTGCCCCTGACACAGCTCCTCGTAAATGATGCGGTGCACCTGCGAGCGGCCCTCCTCGCCTGGGGTGAGCACCTTCAGCCAGTGTTGCTTGCTCAGGCGGTCGCGGTAAAAGTCTTGTTCCATGGTAAAGCGCGTGCCTAAAAGGCCCACGGTATGGAGCCCAGCCTGTGCCACGGCCTGCCCGGTGGCATCGGCAATGTGCAGCAAGGGCAAGGGGCTGGCCGCTTCCACCGCGTGTGCCACCTTGTGCATGGTGTTGGTGCACAGCACCACGCAGTCGGCCCCCGCCGCCTCTAAAGAACGGGCAGCAGCAGCCATGTGCTGGCCCGCCTGCTGCCAGTCGCCCGCGCGCTGCAGCGGCTCGATGTCCGCAAAATCAACGCTGTGCAGCACCAACTTGGCCGAATGCAGGCCACCCAGGGTCTGGCGCACGGTTTCATTGATCAGCCGGTAATACAGCAGCGTCGACTCCCAGCTCATGCCGCCAATCAAGCCTATGGTTTTCATGTGTTCGCCTTCATTCCGAGGAAAAATTCACTGCAACAGGTCGATTCAAAGGCCTGGAAATCGCTTGAAACCTCAGGCCTAACCCAGCTTGAGCCGCCCCATCCAACGTTTGGCGTCTTGAATGCCCAGATCCAAAGCTTGGGCAATGGCGGTGTGCGGGCGGCAGTCCCAGGTGGACACCGGCACGGGCTGGCTGGGTTGCCAATACTGGCGGCCGCGCCACTGAAACAAGGCCGGCAAGCTGGGGTAATGGCGGGTGAGCAACACCAGCGTGGCGGCTTGTTCGGCGGGGGTTTGCGCGGGCAGCGGCGCGTTGTCGGTGTAGCCGCCGTCCAGCAACCAGCGGCCAGCCATGCGCTGAGCAGGCATGAAAGGCAGGGCCGCCCCCGCGCCTTGCAGCAATTGCACGGCTTCAGCAGCCGAGGCGCATTGGCCCAGCTTATAAAACCCTTGCTTCAAACCCATGAAGCGCGGCAACCTCGGATGAATGCTGTGCAGCCATTTCTTGTCGAGCACATAGGCCAGCGACGCTGCAGCCACACTGCCCCTGAGCCCCAGCCAGCGGGCGGGGTGGGTGACCGCCACCAGCAGTTCAGATCCGCTGCGGCGAATCGCGTCAAAGTGCGCCTCATTCACAAAGCTGCTCAGCCAGGCGGGGTAAATCTGCTGGTGCGCAAAGCTCAGCTTGAACCTGCCCAGCCCAGGCCAGTCCCACAGCTGGTGGTTGTTGGCATAGAGCTGGCGGCAAGCCTCAAAAGCCGCCATGGGCCCCGCCGACAAACAAGCCGCTGCCACCGCCGCCCCGGCGCTGGTGCCCACCAACTGCCTAGGCAAAGTCCAGCCTTGGCCCAAGAGATGCTCCATCAGCCCGCCTTGCCACAAACAGCGGTTGCCGCCGCCAGCAAACGCCAGGGTTTGGATGCGGCTCAAGTCCAGGCGGGCGAGGGGATGGGGGGAGTTCAAGGGCAAGACTTTTTTAAGCAATCAGCAAAGAAGCCGACTTTAAAAAATCTTAGCGAATTTAGACCTTAAATTACACCATCATAAAAGCCGATGACGAAATTTAACGAAATACCGTGCCAGCGCTGAACAAGCCACCCGCCCATCAGGTCAAGCGCCCCACCCTGAACCCGCGCTGGCTGGCGGGCTCAGGCCCAGGGGCGCAAGAAGCTCGGCTCAGCCCTCGCGAGAGGCCCGCTTGCGGTCGTGCTCTTTGAGGTGGCGTTTGCGCAGGCGAATGCTCTTGGGGGTGATCTCAACCAGCTCGTCGTCCTCGATGAACTCCACGCCGTACTCCAGCGTGCAATCAATCGGGGGGGTGATCTTGATGGCGTCTTCTTTGCCGCTGACGCGGAAGTTGGTCAGCTGCTTGGTGCGGGTGGCGTTGACCACCAGGTCGTTGTCGCGGTTGTGTATGCCCACGATCATGCCCTCGTACACCGGATCGTTGGCCTTGACAAACATGCGGCCACGCTCGTCGAGCTTGCCCAGGGCGTAGGTGAAGATTTCACCGTCGTCCATGGAAATGAGCACGCCGTTTTTGCGCCCGCCAATGTCGCCTTTGTGCGGCTCGTAGCTGTCAAAAATATTAGAGATCAATCCAGAGCCGCGTGTCAGGTTCAAAAATTCGTTGGTAAAACCAATCAGACCACGGGCGGGAATGCGGTATTCCAGGCGCACCCGGCCACGGCCGTCCGGCTCCATGTTCACCAGCTCGCCCTTGCGCTCGCCCAGGGCTTGCATGACGCCACCTTGGTGGGTTTCTTCAATGTCGGCGGTGACCATTTCAATGGGCTCGTGGCGCTCGCCGTTGACATCGCGAAACACCACGCGCGGCTTGGACACCGCCAGTTCGTAGCCTTCACGGCGCATGTTTTCCAGCAAGATGGTCAGGTGCAGCTCGCCCCGGCCCATGACTTCGAACACGCCCTCTTCATCGGTTTCTTTCACGCGCAGGGCCACGTTGTGCTGCAGCTCTTTTTGCAAGCGGTCCCAAATTTGCCGGCTGGTGACAAACTTGCCTTCTCGGCCAGCCAAAGGGCTGGTGTTGACGCAAAAATTCATGGTCAGCGTGGGCTCGTCCACCTTGAGCATGGGCAGCGGTGCGGGGGTGGTCGCATCGGTGATGGTCACGCCAATGCCGATGTCGGCAATGCCGTTGATCAGCACAATGTGGCCGGGGCCGGCCTCGGTGACTTGCACGCGGTCCAGGCCTTGGAAAGTGAGCACTTGGTTGACGCGGCCCTTGATGGCTTTGCCGTCTGGGCCTTCCATGACCACCACGTCTTGCATGGGCTTGATGGTGCCCTGGCTGATGCGGCCCACGCCGATGCGCCCCACAAAGGTGGAAAAGTCCAGGGCCGAAATTTGCAATTGCAGCGGCGCCTCAGGGTCGCCCTGCTGGGGCGGCACATGCTTGAGCACGGTTTCAAAGAGAGCCGACATGTCGGGGCCCCACTGCTCGCCCGGCGCGCCTTCGACCAAGGAGGTCCAGCCGTTGATGCCCGAGGCGTAGACCACCGGAAAATCGAGCTGCTCGTCGTTGGCGCCCAGCTTGTCGAACAAATCAAAAGCGGCGTTGATCACGGCGTCGGGCTTGGCGCCTGGCTTATCGACCTTGTTGACCACCACAATGGGTTTCAAGCCCAGGGCCAGCGCTTTTTTGGTGACAAAGCGGGTTTGCGGCATGGGGCCTTCTTGCGCGTCAATCAGCAGCACCACGCCGTCGACCATGGACAGCGCACGCTCGACCTCACCGCCAAAGTCCGCGTGGCCGGGGGTGTCCACGATGTTGATGTGCGTGCCGTTCCAGGACACGGCGCAGTTTTTGGCCAAGATGGTGATGCCGCGCTCACGCTCAATGGCGTTGTTGTCCATCACGGTGTCTACGATTTTTTCGTGCTCGGCAAAGGTGCCGGACTGACGCAGCAACTGGTCCACCATGGTGGTTTTGCCGTGGTCAACGTGGGCAATGATGGCGATGTTTCTGATTTGCTTGCTCATGCTTTACTTCCTTTCAGGCCACAGCTGCCAGGGGGTCCTGGTGGCTTGGCGTATTTTCCAAAATCTGTTGAATTTCTAAGGGGCTCAACAAACGCCCCGGAATCAATTCGCCGGCCTTGACATGGGCCGAGCCCAGCAAGGCGCGCGGTTGCTCGCCATACACGGCCACCTGTTGGGCATCTGGCCAGGCCCCCCGCCTGCGCAGGCCGCTCAAGAAGCGCCCCGCATTGTCGGCATCCAATGTGACGCTGACATGGCCGGGCAGCAGGCAGTCCACCGCCCGCATGGCCGCCAGACGCTGGTCTTCGTTCCAAGCTTCAAGCTGCGCCAGGCTGACGCAATCTGCGGCCACAAAGGGGCCAGTGGCGGTGCGACGCAGCAAACTCAGGTGCCCGCCGCAGCCCAAGGCCTGGCCAATGTCTTCGCCCAAGGTGCGAATGTAAGTGCCTTTGCTGCACTGAACACGCAGCCTGAGAAAGGGTGCGTCACCTTGGAGTTCGGCTTCAAGCAGTTCCAAGCCGTGAATCACCACCTCGCGGGCCTCGCGCTCTATGGTTTGGCCTTCGCGGGCGTATTCATACAGGGCTTTGCCGTCTTTTTTCAGGGCGCTGTACATGGGCGGCACCTGGCGTATGGGGCCTTTGAAGCGCTCCAACACCTGGGCCACCTGCTCCAAACTGCAGTCGACGCCGCGCTGGGCCAGCACCTGACCTTCGGCATCGGCGGTGCTGGTGGTCACGCCCAGGCGAACCACGGTTTCATAGCTTTTGTCGGCGTCCAAATGCAGCTGGCTGAACTTGGTGGCCGCACCAAAACACAAGGGCAACACACCCGTGGCCAAGGGGTCCAGCGTGCCGGTGTGGCCGGCTTTGTCGGCGCGCAGCAACCACTTGGCTTTTTGCAAAGCCTGGTTGCTGGACAAACCCAGCGGTTTATCAAGCAGCAACACCCCATGCACAGGGCGCCGCTGCACCCTGGTGCGTGGCGAGTGCATGTTCAGTCGTCCTTGGCGCGAGAGGAAACGGCCTTGGCAATCAAGGCGTTCATGTCCGAGGCCCGCTCTGGCGTGCGGTCAAACATGAAATGCAAGGTGGGCACGGTGTGGATCATCAGGCGCTTGAACAAACCGTTGCGCAAAAATCCAGCGGCCTGGTTCAAGGCGTCTTGGGTTTCTTGCGCATCACCCGTGAGCACGCTGAAAAACACCTTGGCGTGGGCATAGTCGGGCGTGACCTCGATGGACTGCAGGGTGACCATGCCCACGCGGGGGTCTTTGAGCTCGCGCGCGATCAACTCCGTCAGATCGCGCTGGATCTGATCGGCCACACGAAAACCGCGGTGGGGGGTGGATGATTTTTTGCGCATGAAGACCTCGCTTGCCCAAGAGCTGCCCCCATCCAGCGGGGAGCAGGCTCTTCAAGGGTCAAGCGCTCAGGGTGCGGGCCACTTCCTTGACGTCAAAGAACTCAAGCTGGTCGCCTTCTTTGATGTCGTTGTAGTTTTTGAGTTTGATACCGCACTCAAAGCCTTCTTTGACCTCGCGCACATCGTCTTTGAGGCGCTTGAGGCTGTCGATCTCGCCGGTGTAGATGACCACGTTGTCGCGCAGCAGGCGGAAATGCGCGCTGCGGGTGACGGTGCCCGAGGTAACCATGCAACCGGCCACAGTGCCGATTTTGGAGGCCACAAACACGGTGCGGATCTCGGCCATGCCAATGACCTCTTCGCGTTTTTCAGGCGTCAACATGCCCGACATGGCCGCACGCAGCTCGTCCACCGCGTCGTAAATGATGTTGTAGTAACGCAGGTCAATGCCGTTGTTCTCGGCCACCTTGCGGGCCTGGGAGTCAGCGCGCACGTTAAAGCCAATCACCACCGCCTTGGACGCAATGGCCAAGTTGATGTCGGACTCTGAAATACCGCCCACGCCCGAGTACACCAGTTGCACGCGCACTTCTTCGTTGGAGAGCTTGAGCAGGGACTGCGCCAGCGCCTCTTGCGAGCCTTGCACGTCGGCCTTGATGATGATGGGCAGGCTTTTGACACCGCCGCCGGCCGCCATGTCGGAAAACATGGTTTCGAGCTTGGCCGCTTGTTGCTTGGCCAGTTTGGTGTTGCGGAACTTGCCTGCGCGGTAGGTAGAGATTTCGCGTGCACGGCGCTCGTCGGTCATGACCATGAACTCGTCGCCGGCTTGCGGCACCTCGGTCAAGCCCTGAATTTCCACCGGAATGGACGGGCCTGCCGACTCGGCCTTGCGGCCGTTTTCGTCGAGCATGGCGCGCACGCGGCCATAGGTTTGGCCCGCCAGCACCACGTCACCCACCTTGAGCGTGCCCGACTGCACCAGCACGGTGGCCACAGGGCCACGGCCTTTGTCCAGTTGAGCTTCAATCACCAGGCCTTTGGCCAGCGCTTGCACCGGGGCCTTGAGCTCCAGCACCTCGGCTTGCAGCAGCACGGCTTCGAGCAGCTCGTCCACGCCCTGCCCGGTTCGGGCCGACACCGCCACGAAGGGCGAGTCGCCACCGAATTCCTCGGGCACCACTTGTTCGGCCACCAGCTCGCTTTTGACGCGGTCCAAGTTGGCATCGGGCTTGTCAATTTTGTTGATGGCCACCACGATGGGCACACCCGCCGCTTTGGCGTGCTTGATGGCCTCCTTGGTTTGCGGCATCACACCGTCGTCGGCGGCCACCACCAAAATCACAATGTCAGTGGCTTGGGCGCCGCGGGCACGCATGGCCGTGAAGGCCTCGTGACCCGGGGTGTCCAAAAAGGAGATCATGCCGCGCGGCGTCTCGACGTGGTAAGCGCCAATGTGCTGCGTGATGCCACCGGCCTCGCCTGCAGCCACTTTGGCGCGGCGAATGTAATCCAGCAGCGAGGTTTTGCCGTGGTCCACGTGGCCCATCACGGTCACCACGGGGGCACGGGTCACAGCCTCGGCCACTTGGCCTTGCACGTCATCGTCGGTGAAGGCTTCCGGGTCGTCCAGCGCCGCAGTGACCGCTTTGTGGCCCATTTCCTCCACCAAAATCATGGCGGTGTCTTGGTCCAGAGGCTGGTTGATGGTGGCCAGTTGGCCAAGCTTCATCAGCTGCTTGATGACTTCAGACGATTTGACGCTCATTTTGTGCGCCAGCTCGGAGACCGTGATGGTCTCGGGCACATGCACCTCAATGACCTTGAATTCAGCGGGCGCGGCAAAGCCAGCGTCTGCACGGGCGTCACGGTCACCACCGCCACGGCGGCCAGCGCCTCGGGTGGGCGCGCGCCAATTGCCACGACCGGGCACAGGGGCGGCGCCGCGGGTTTTGAGCTCTTTCTTTTTGGCCGCGTCGTCCTTCCAGGTCGACGAGAGGTTTTCACTTTTGACTTCTTTGCGCACGCCAGCGGCAGGCGTGGCAGCAGCTGCGGCACCGGGCGCAGGCTTGGCCGCACCAGGCACCACGGCCGGCTTGTGCAGCGTGCCCTTGATGGGCGCTTTGGGCGGCTCGGGCGGCGCACTGATCACACGCTTGGGCGCGCTCAACATGGCGCGTATGCCCGCGGCTTCGGCTTCGGCTTTGCGGCGGCGCTCGCTCAGGTCCGTGGCTTTGGCGGCCTCGGCCTGGAACTCAGCCAAGGCCTTGGCCTTGGCTGACGCAGCGGTGGCCGCGGCTTGAGCGGATTTGACGGCCGCATCTGCGGCGCGTGCACCGGCTGCTTCATCGGCCGCACGGACAGCGTCGGCCGACAATGGGGCTTTGCCCGCAGAAGCGGCGGCTTTGGCCGCTTGGGCCTGGGCTTCTTCGGCGGCACGGACCGCTTCAGCGATGCGACGCTCTTCTTCGAGGGCGCGTTCTCGGGCCTCTTCGGCGTCGCGCAGGCGGCGCTTTTCAGCCATTTCTTCTTCTTGGCGGCGCAAAAGTTCAGCTTGGCGTTGAGCGTCTTCCTCGCGGCGCGCCAGTTCAGCAGCTTCGGCGGCGGCGGCGGCCGCCACGGCGGCCGAATCATCATCTTCCTGGCTGCCTTCGGGCACAGCCTCGGCCGCGTCGTCACGTTTGATGAAGGTGCGCTTTTTGCGAACTTCCACCTGGATGGTGCGGGCCTTGCCGGTGGCGTCGGCTTGCTTGATCTCGGTGGTGGATTTTTTCACCAGCGTGATTTTTTTGCGCTCGGCCGAGACCGTGCCATGGCTGGCTTGCAAAAAGCCCAAGAGCTTTTGCTTGTCGGCCTCTGACAAGGGGTCGGCGGCCGATTTCTTGACAACACCAGCGCTGCTCAATTGCTCGAGCAGCACGGCGGTGGGTTTATTCAATTCCGCTGCAAATTCAGCGACGGTGTTGGTACTGGACATAGTTGGGTTTCCCGGCCTCCATGATCATTGCTCTTGTGGAGCGGACTCATCGGAGAACCAATGTGCGCGCGCGGTCATGATCAGGGCTGTGGCATCTTCTGGGGCCTGGCCGGTGATCTCGGTGAGTTCGTCCACGGCCAAATCGGCCAGATCGTCGCGGGTATGCACCCCCGCCTCGGTGAGTTGAGCGATCAGCTCGGGGGTCAGGCCGTCGAGGTCACGCAGGTTTTGCGACACGCCTTCCACGCTTTCTTCCCGGGCAATCTCCATGGTCAGCAGCGCATCCTTGGCACGGTTGCGCAGCTCGGTGATGGTGTCTTCGTCAAAAGACTCGATCTCCAACATCTCTTGCAGCGGCACATAGGCCACCTCTTCCAAGCTGTTAAAGCCTTCGGCAATCAAGATGTCGGCGATTTCTTCGTCCACATCGAGCTTGGCCATGAAGAGTTGGCGGGCCGAATCGGTTTCGCTCGCTTGCTTCAGGGCCGACTCGTCAGCCGTCATGATGTTGATTTTCCAGCCCGTGAGCTCAGAAGCCAGGCGCACGTTTTGGCCGCCTCGGCCAATGGAGATCGCGAGGTTTTCCTCGTCCACCACCACGTCCATGGCGTGCTTTTCTTCGTCCACCACAATGGACTGCACGTTGGCAGGCGCCAGCGCGCCAATGACGAACTGCGCCGGGTCTTCGCTCCACAGCACAATGTCCACGCGCTCGCCAGCCAGCTCGTTGGTCACGCCGTTGACGCGTGTGCCGCGAACCCCCACGCAGGTGCCAATGGGGTCCACGCGCTTGTCGTGCGAGAGCACGGCAATTTTGGCGCGGGAGCCAGCGTCACGGGCGCAGGTTTTGATTTCCAGCAGGCCTTGCTCGATTTCAGGCACTTCCTGGCGGAACAACTCCATCATGAACTCTGGAGCTGTGCGCGACAAAATAATGGGTGCCCCGCGCAAAGTGGAGTCCACCTCCATGATCATGGCGCGCACCCGGTCGCCCGAGCGCAGGTTTTCTTTGGGGATCATGTCGCTGCGGCGCAGCCGGCCTTCAATGCGACCCGACTCGACAATGATGTCGCCCTTGTCCATGCGCTTGACGGTGCCCACAAAAATCTTCTCGCCGCGCGAGAGAAAGTCGTTGAGCAGCATTTCACGCTCGGCGTCCCGGATTTTTTGCAAAATCACTTGCTTGGCCGCTTGCGCACCAATGCGGCCTATGGGCAAGCTCTCGATGGGCTTTTCAATGAAATCGCCCTCTTCAATGTCGGCCAGCTCCTCGCGGGCGTCACTGACGAGCTCTTCACCTTCGGGGTTTTGCAGGCCGGCCTCGTCGGGCACCACCAACCAACGGCGAAAAGTTTCATAGACCCCACTGTCCCGGTCCACAGACACGCGAATGTCTGTGCCCTCCGGATAGACCTTTTTGGTGGCCGAAGCCAGGGCCAATTCAACAGCGCCAAACACCACGTCGCGCTCGACGTTTTTCTCGCGGGAGATCGCATCGACCAGCATCAACAGTTCGCGATTCATTTCACAAGCCTGCCTTTCCTCTTATTTCTCAATCGGTTCATTCTTGACCTCTTTAGGCTTGCGGCCCTTGAAGTCCACCACGGGGGCCAAACGCGCCTGCGCAATCTCATCGAGCGTGAAGCCCAAGGCCTGCAGAGGTGCGGGCACCTTCTTTTTACTGACTTTTTGGCCTGGCTTGGGCTCGGGTTCTTGCGACCACAGCAGCTGCCAGCCCGTGTCGGCGCGCTCTAAGCGGCCGCGAAATTTTTTGCGATTGCCCGCCACTCCCGAACCCGCCGCAGCCGCGCCTATGGGCGCCTTCAAGGTCAAATCCAGCAGCTCGCCCTCAAAGCGTTCAAAGTCTTTTTCTGTCTTGAGCGGCCGGTCAATGCCCGGAGAGCTCACCTCCAGGCGGGCATAGTCCACCGCTTCCACCTCGAGCACAAACTGCAGCTGCCGGGTGACTTTTTCACAGTCTTCGGCATTGATGAACTGCTCAATGCCTGGGCTCCAGGGCAGATCGATGGTCACGCGCAAGAGTCCACCGCCGGTGCGCTCGATGTCGACCAGCTCGTAACCCAAACCCGCCACTGCTTGCTCTACCGTCTCTGAAAGCGCCATGAGGCCTTGAACCGCCCGAACTCTAGTTACTCTGCCTGTGAATGTGTGCCTGCGAGCCTAAAAAGACCCCCAGACTGCCCTGCTTTGGATCCCCTGGCGCCG
>CANHKH010000022.1 GCA_947460165.1 Comamonadaceae bacterium | reverse complement strand
GTGTTGCCTATGCACTCAAAGCTGTGGTCCACGCCCCAGCCGGTCATCTCGACAATCACCTGCTGTATGGGTTTGTCGTGGTCTTTGGGGTTGACGCAGTCGGTTGCGCCAAAGGTGCGCGCCAGCTCAAACTTGGAGGGGTTGGTGTCTATGGCGATGATGCGGCCGGCCTTTGCCAGCTTGGCGCCCTGCACCACCGCCAGGCCAATGCCGCCCAGACCGAACACGGCCACCGTGTCGCCCGGCTGCACCTTGGCGGTATTTTTGACCGCGCCCAAGCCCGTGGTCACGCCGCAGCCCAAGAGGCAGACCTGCTCGGGGTTGGCGTCGGGCCGGATCTTGGCCAGCGACACCTCGGCCACCACGGTGTATTCGCTGAAGGTCGAGCAACCCATGTAGTGGAAGATGGGCTGGCCCTGGTAAGAAAGGCGGCTGGTCCCGTCGGGCATCACGCCCTTGCCTTGGGTGGCGCGCACGGCCACGCAGAGGTTGGTTTTGCCGGACTTGCAAAACAGGCACTGGCCGCACTCGGCGGTGTACAGCGGAATCACATGGTCGCCGGGCTGGACGCTGGTCACGCCTTCGCCCACCTCCACCACGATGCCCGCGCCCTCGTGGCCGAGCACCACCGGAAACAAACCTTCTGGGTCCTCACCCGAGAGCGTGAAGGCGTCGGTGTGGCACACGCCGGTGTGGGTGATCTTGATGAGCACCTCGCCTTTTTGGGGCGGAGCCACGTCGATCTCAACAATTTGCAAGGGTTGGCCGGCTTCAAAGGCGACGGCGGCGCGGGATTTCATCAAACATTCTCCTCAAGCTGGCGCGGCATGGCAGCGCCTGGGTCGGTGTGTGGGCCTTGGTGTTTCTGGACAGAAATACCAGGTAAACAAGTCAGTGTAGCGAGCCGCAGCCCAGGGCCCCGCGCCTTACTTGCCAATGCAGAACTTGGAAAAAATCTCGCCCAGCAAGTCGTCCGGCGTGAACTCGCCCGTGATCTGGCTGAGCGCCTGCTGGGCTTGGCGCAGGTCTTCGGCCAAGAGGTCCAGTGCAGGCGCTGCGCACCAGAGCTGGGCCTGAGCTTGGAGCAGCTGCGCTTGAACCCGGCGCAGCGCCTGCACATGGCGCTCGCGGGCCATGAACACGCCTTCAGGCGCCGACTGCCAACCCACCACTTGGAGCAGCTGCTGGCGCAAGGCGTCCAGGCCGTCGCCTGTTTTGGCTGAGATGCGCAAGCCGTCCGCGCTGGCCTGTGCCTGGGGGGAGGCCGCATCGGTTTTGTTCCACACCTGCAGCACCGGCGTGGCCGCAGGCAGCTGGCGGGCCAGCGCATCGGCAATGGCTTGGTCGGCGGCACGGTAGCTGGTCGCTTCGTCCGATGGCCCGTGCTGGCGCGTGAGGTCATGCAAAAACAGCACGGCATCGGCGCTTTGAATCTCGGCCCAGGCGCGGGCAATGCCAATTTTCTCGACCTCGTCCACGCCGGGCAGCTCGGCGTCGCGCAGGCCAGCGGTGTCCACCACATGCAGCGGCACGCCCTCAATTTGCAGCAGCTGCGAGACCTTGTCGCGCGTGGTGCCCGCAATGGGTGTGACGATGGCCAGTTCTGCCCCGGCCAAAGCGTTGAGCAGCGAGCTCTTGCCCGCGTTGGGCTGGCCGGCAATCACCACCTTGATGCCTTCTCGCAAGATGGCGCCTTGCTGGGCTTTTTGCATCACCGCCTCCAGCCTGGCCTGCAGGCGCTGGAGCTGGCCTTTGGCGTCGGCCTGCTCGATGAAGTCAATGTCTTCTTCCGGAAAGTCCAGCGTGGCTTCCACCAGCATGCGCAGGTGCGTGAGCTGCGCCAGCAAGGCGGCAATTTCTTGCGAAAACTCGCCCGACAGCGAGCGCGCGGCCGAGCGCGCGGCGGTTTCGGTGCTGGCATCAATCAGGTCGGCAATGGCCTCGGCCTGCGCCAGGTCGATTTTGTCGTTCAAAAAAGCCCGCTGCGTGAACTCGCCCGGCTCGGCCGTGCGCAGGCCTGGCAGCAAGGGCTGGCCGGTCAGCGCATCGGGCTGGGCTGCTGCCTGCAAGCAGCGCTGCAGCAACAGCTGCAGCACCACCGGCCCGCCATGGGCCTGCAGTTCGAACACGTCTTGGCCGGTGTAGGAGTGCGGGGCCGGGAAAAACAGGGCCAGGCCTTGGTCTATGGGCTGGCCGGTCGCGTCCAAAAAAGGGCCATAAGTGGCCAAGCGTGGCTGCAGCTGCTTGCCCGTGAGCTGCTCGGCCAAAGCCCGCAAGCCCGTGCCCGAGACACGCACCATGCCCACCGCGCCCCGGCCGGGGGCGGTGGCGATGGCGACGATGGGGTCTTGGTGGCGGGCAAACATGGCGCGCAAAAAAGGGCCGCTTGATCGGCGGCCCTTGCAGTGCTTACTTGAACTTGGGCAGGTTGAACTGCGGCGGCACGCCCATGCGGGTGTTGATCATCCACTGCTGGGCGATCGACAAGATGTTGTTGGTGATCCAGTACAGCACCAGGCCGGCCGGGAAGAAAAAGAACATCACCGAGAAAATCAAGGGCATGAACCACATCAGCTTGGCCTGCATGGGGTCGGGCGGTGCGGGGTTGAGTGCGGTTTGCAGCAAGGTGGTCAGCGTCATCACCACGGGCAAGATGAAGAATGGGTCGGGCGCGGAGAGGTCTTGGATCCATAAGATCCAAGGCGCATTGCGCATTTCCACACTGGACAGCAGCACCCAGTACAGCGCAATGAAGACCGGGATTTGAATCATGATGGGAAAGCACCCGCCCATGGGGTTGACTTTTTCTTCCTTGTAAATTTTCATCATGGCCACCTGCATTTCCTGTGGCTTGTCCTTCAGGCGCTCGCGCATTTCCATGACTTTGGGGTTGACCGCCTTCATCTTGGCCATGCTGGCGTAGGCTTTGGCGTTGAGCCAGTAAAAGGCAATCTTGAGCAGCAGCACCAGCGCCACGATGGCCCAGCCCCAGTTGTGCAAAAAGCTGTGCAGCTTGTCCAGCAACCAATACAGGGGCTTGGACAAAATGGTCAGCCAGCCGTAGTCTTTGACCAGCTCCAGACCGGGGCTGAGCGCTTCCAGGGTTTTTTCTTCCTGCGGGCCGATAAACAGCTTGGCCTCAAATACCTGGCTGGCGCCAGGCGCCAAGGCCTTGAGGGGGGCAATCATGCCCACGGCGTACAAGTTGGTGTCGACCTTGCGCAAAAACATGTCGCGCTGCACCTTGTCACCCAGCAGCCAAGCCGAGGCAAAGTAGTGCTGCACCATGGCAATGTAGCCATTGGTCGATTGCTTTTCAGCCTCGACCTTGTTCTTTTCAATGTCGGTGAACTCGACCTTTTGGTATTTTTTCAGGTCGGTGTAGACCGCAGGACCGGTGAAGGTGGAGTAAAAAGCCGACTCGCCCTCGGGCTTGTTGCCGTCGCGCACCAGCTGCATGTACACCTGGGGCGTGACCGGGGCCGCACCCACGTTAAAAAGCTCGTGGCGCACGGTGATGTCGTAAGCCCCGCGCTTGAGCACATAGGTTTTGAGCAGCTTGACGCCACCGACCTCGGGGGACTCGAACTTCAATTCGAGCTGGTCTTGGCCGTCTTTGAGCTCGCGCTCGCCAGGCAGCACCGTCATCACGGTCTTGTGGGTGGGCAAGGCCACGCCGGCCTGGTCGATCAAACCGGACTGGGCCACGTAGACGCGGTCGCGGCTTTCATCAAAAAGCACAAAACCCTTGGACGCGTCTTTGAGGTCGCCGTACTTGTTAAAGACTGAGCGCACCACCGAGCCGCCTTCGCTGTCAAAGCTCAGTTGCAGCACGTCGGTTTTGACCTCGACGCGTTCCTTCTTGACCGAGGCTGGCTGTGCGGGTGCCGAGGGCACGGCCCCGACCGACGTTGGCGCCGCAGCTGGCACGGCACCGGGCACAGCACTCACGCCCGCGCCAGCGGCAGCCGTGGCCACAGGCGCAGGAATGGCCGCACCGTCGGCGGCGGCTGGCGCTTTGTTGGCAGGCGCCGTGGCGGGCTGCGGGAAAAAGGTGGGCTTGTGGCCGTTGTGAATCTGCCATTGGTCCCAGAGCAGGACCATGGAAAAACCAAAGATCACCCACAAAATGGTGCGGCGAATGTCGTTCATGAGGGCTTCTTTGTCGAGGGCGTGGCGCGCAGCGCCAGGTGGGAAAAAACAGAAGGTGGCACAGGGTCATGGCCCCCGTCGCACCAAGGCTGGCAGCGGACCAGCCGCCGCAAGGTGAGGTAGGTGCCGCCGCCCGCGCCGTGGCGCTCCAAGGCTTGCAAGGCATAGGCCGAGCAAGTGGGCTCAAAGCGGCAGGACGAGCCCAAGCTGGGGCTGAGCAGCAAGCGGTAGGCACGCACCAGTCCCATGAGCAGGGTTTGGGGCAGCCGGAGCAAGGCGTTCAGGTGCGTCATGGGCTTGATGGGCGTGACGAAAAAATGGCACGCATCAAGCGACGCGGCTGCCGGGGTGGGCGGGCTTGGCACGGTCCATCAAGCTGTGCAACTCAAAGCGCACCGCCTGCTTGAGCAGCTCGGAGGTGCTGCTCAAAAACTGCTGGCGTGAAAAGCCTGACCGCAAGCGAACCAAGTAAGCGGCCTGCTCATCGGGCTCCAGCCTGGCGTCCAGCACATCGTAGATTTGGCGCTTGATGGCGTGCCGCGTCACCGAGCGCTTGGCCCAACGCTTGGGCACCATGGCACCCAGCCAGAGCTCGACCGATGGGAACAAAGGCCTGTCAAACTGCGGCTTGGACTGCGGGTGGACGGTAAGGCTTGTCATCTGCATGGGCTCCAGCAAGGCTGGTTCAAGCGCGGCTGATGGGGAGGGTGAACACGCGCGCGCAGTTGACACGCACGCGTCACCCAGAGGGTGACGGTGCAAAGCGAAATGCTCGGTCTTGGCAATGACGCGCTGGGCGAGCACGGCCTGAAACTGTGCCCGGTTCTTGAGCCGCAACAAGGGCGTGGCCAGGCGGGCTGAAAGCCTGAACTTAGACGGCCAAACGCTTGCGACCTTTGGCGCGGCGAGCGTTGATCACGGCGCGGCCGCCGCGGGTGCGCATGCGGGCCAAAAAGCCGTGGGTGCGAGCGCGTTTGACTTTGGACGGTTGGTAAGTGCGTTTCATGATGGATCCTTGAGGCTTGGTCCCGTGTTCAATTTATTCAGTGTGTCCGGTGTCCGGGCAGCAGCTTGGGGGCCACACCCGCCATGCGGACCATCCGCAGGCAAACAAAAACCGATTGATCGCAAAGCGCAGACCACGCAAAGCCCTTCAAAGAGCACGCAAAGCTGCGCCCTGCCGAACAGGGAAACTCACAATTATGACGCCTTGGCTCAAGACTGGCAATAAAAATAGCCCAAAGCCCCAGCAAAGAGGCGCAGATCAGAGACAAACAAGCGCCTCTTTCAGCCCAACAAGGACCCCCAAAAAATTCTCAGAAGCCCGCAATAAACCCTTGAACACACTTGAGCTGCGCGGGCCGGGACCCAAATTCATCACACCTTTTGCCCTCGTCTGCACCAAGACAAGCCCGGCTGTCAAGCTTGTGGATAACTTGCGCAAAAGGCTAGAATGCAAGGTGCTAAAAAACCAAACTGTCCACAAGTGCTTCGCTTGCCTGCTGCCACCGATATTGCTGCTTTCCCGACCATGAACGAGGCCTTACACCCCAGCCACAACGCCGACCAGATGGCCGATCTCTGGCTGGGCTGCGTGGAGCAACTGGCCCAAGAACTGCCCGAACAGCAGTTCAACACCTGGATCAAACCCCTGGTGGCCGAGGTCGCACCCGACCTCTCCAAGCTGACCATTCAGGTCGCCAACCGCTTCAAGCTGGACTGGATTCGGGCGCAGTACAGCACCCGCATCGCCGCCTTGCTCGCCCAATTGGCCGGCCAGCCCGTCCCTCTGGAGTTAGTGCTTGCTCCGCGTGAAAACCTTGCCAGGCCTGCACCTCTGGGCCAAAGCCTGAAAAACATGGCGAACGTCGAGCCCCCCGCCATGGGCCAAAGCGAAGAGCCGCCCAACGCGCCCTTCAAAAGCCGACTCAATGCTGCGCTGACTTTTGACACCCTGATTGAAGGCTCGGCCAACCGCATGGGGCGCGCTGCCGCCATGCATGTGGCCAGCAGCCTGGGCCAGCTCTACAACCCTTTGTTTATTTACGGCGGCGTGGGTTTGGGCAAGACGCACTTGGTGCACGCCATCGGCAATAAATTGCTGGCCGACAACCCCAATGCCAAAGTTCTCTACATCCATGCCGAGCAGTTCGTCTCGGATGTGGTTAAAGCCTACCAGCGCAAGGCATTTGACGAGTTCAAAGAGCGTTACCACTCGCTGGATTTGCTGCTGATTGACGACGTGCAGTTCTTTGCCAACAAGGACCGCACGCAAGAAGAGTTCTTCAACGCCTTTGAGGCTTTGCTGGCCAAAAAGTCACACATTGTGATGACCAGCGACACCTACCCCAAGGGCCTGGCCGACATCCACGAGCGCCTGGTCTCGCGTTTTGACTCTGGCCTGACCGTGGCCATTGAGCCGCCCGAGCTGGAAATGCGCGTGGCCATTTTGATCAGCAAGGCCGAGTCTGAAGGCGCGGTCATGCCCGAAGAGGTGGCCTTTTTTGTGGCCAAGAACGTGCGCTCCAATGTGCGCGAGCTCGAAGGGGCGCTGCGCAAAATCTTGGCCTACTCGCGCTTTAACCAAAAAGACATTTCCATACAGCTCGCCCGGGAGGCGCTGCGCGACCTGCTGTCGATCCAAAACCGGCAAATCTCGGTGGAAAACATCCAAAAAACCGTGGCCGATTTCTACAAAATCAAGGTCGCCGACATGTACTCCAAAAAGCGCCCGGCCAGCATTGCCCGGCCTCGCCAAATTGCCATGTACCTGGCCAAAGAACTCACGCAAAAAAGCCTGCCTGAAATTGGCGAGCTGTTTGGCGGGCGCGACCACACCACGGTGCTGCACGCGGTGCGCAAAATGGCCGCCGAGCGCCAGCAAATGAGCGAGTTGAACCAGCAGCTCCATGTGCTGGAGCAAACCCTCAAGGGTTGACGCCATGGCCGGCTGTCTGCACCCCCTGATGCCACAAGCCTGCGATTTCGCACGGGCTGGCACGGGCATGGTTCTCCAGGGGGCCCAAAGGCGCATAAACAAGCGAAAATATTGAGTTTGATGGTGGCGCTGCGTTTTTGTGGCGCGCCAGCTCACTTGCATCAAAGACACAAAAAGACAAGAAAGAAAGCCCATGATCGTCCTCAAAGCAGCCCAGGAACAGGTTCTGTCGGCCTTGCAGTCGGTGGCCGGCATCGTCGAGCGCCGCCACACCCTGCCCATCTTGGCCAATGTGCTGATTCGCAAAACCGGCACGCAATTGCAATTGACCACCAGCGACCTGGAAATTCAAATCCGCACCAGCAGCGAGCTGGGCGGCGATGAGGGCAACTTCACCACCACCGTGGGCGCGCGAAAACTCATAGACATCTTGCGCTCCATGCCCAGCGACCAAACTGTCACGCTGGAGTCCAGCCAAAACAAGCTGCTGCTCAAAGGCGGCAAAAGCCGCTTCACCCTGCAAACCCTGCCGGCTGAAGACTTTCCGCTGGTGCAAGAGGCGGCCAGCTTTGGCCCGGTGTTTTCGGTGCCGCAAAAAACGCTCAAAGAGCTGCTCAACCAGGTGTCTTTTTCCATGGCGGTGCACGACATCCGCTATTACCTGAACGGCATTTTGTTTGTGGCCGAAGGCAAGCAACTCAGCCTGGTGGCCACCGACGGCCACCGCCTGGCCTACTCCTCGGCCGAGTTGGATGTGGACATTGAGCAGCGCCAAGAAGTCATCTTGCCGCGCAAAACCGTGCTGGAACTGCAGCGCCTCTTGTCCGACAAAGAAGGCGCCATTGAAATGCAGTTCGCGGGCAACCAAGCCAAGTTTGCGTTTGACGGCATGGAGTTCGTCACCAAGCTGGTGGAGGGCAAATTCCCCGACTACAACCGCGTGATCCCCAAAAACCACAAAAACATTGTGGTGCTGGGCCGCACGGCGCTCTTGGCCAGCTTGCAGCGCGCGGCCATTCTCACCAGCGAAAAGTTCAAGGGCGTGCGCCTGAACATAGAGCCCGGCACGCTGCGCGTGGCGTCCAACAACGCCGAGCAAGAAGAAGCCGTGGACGAGCTCGATATTGACTACGGCGGCGACAGCATTGAAATCGGCTTTAACGTCACCTACCTCATCGACGTGCTGGGCAACATGGGGCAAGACATGGTCAAGCTGGAGCTGGCCGACTCCAACAGCTCGGCCCTGCTCACCATCCCCGACAACGCCCATTTCAAGTACGTGGTCATGCCCATGCGAATTTGAATGCCGCCAGGCCCCCGCCTGAGCAGCACAGACTCCGCAACCCGCGCCCCGCGCGGGTTTGACCATTCAAGAGACCCCCGAAAGCATTTATGACCGAAGACACCAAGCCCAACGACGCGACCGCAGACGCCACGGAAAGCAGCAATTTCCAGCCCGTCATCGACGCCAACCAGGCCGGCGCTTCGGAAGCCTATGGCGAAGGCTCCATCCAGATCCTCGAAGGTCTGGAGGCCGTGCGCAAACGCCCGGGCATGTACATCGGCGACACCTCTGACGGCACCGGCCTGCACCACCTGGTGTTTGAAGTGGTGGACAACTCGATCGACGAGGCGCTGGCCGGCCACTGCGACGACATCGTGGTGACCATCCACTCCGACAACTCGATTTCCGTGGTGGACAACGGCCGCGGCATCCCCACCGGCATCAAAATGGACGACAAGCACGAGCCCAAGCGCTCGGCCGCCGAGATTGCCCTGACAGAGCTGCACGCGGGCGGCAAGTTCAACCAGAACAGCTACAAGGTCTCAGGCGGCTTGCACGGCGTGGGGGTGAGCTGCGTCAACGCCTTGTCCAAAATGCTGCGCCTGACCATACGCCGCGAGGGCAAGGTGCATGCACTGGAGTTCTGCCGGGGCGTGGTGCAAAACCGCCTGCTCGAGCAAGTCAACGGCGTCGAAGTCTCGCCCATGAAGGTCACAGGCGACACCGAAAAGCGCGGCACCGAGGTGCACTTTTTGCCGGACACGGACATCTTCAAGGAAAACTTCGACTTCCATTACGAGATCTTGTCCAAGCGACTGCGTGAGCTGTCCTTCTTGAACAACGGCGTGAAGATCCGCCTCAAAGACGAGCGCAGCGGCAAGGAGGACGACTTTTCAGGCACAGGCGGCGTCAAAGGCTTTGTGGACTTCATCAACAAAGGCAAGCAGGTGCTGCACCCCAACGCCTTTGTGGCCATGGGCGACCGCCAAAGCGACCAAAACACCAACATTGGTGTGGAAGTGGCCATGCAGTGGAACAGCGGCTACAACGAGAACGTGCTGTGCTTCACCAACAACATTCCGCAGCGCGACGGCGGCACCCACCTGACGGGCCTGCGCGCGGCCATGACGCGCGTCATCAGCAAATACATTGAAGCGAACGAGCTGGCCAAAAAAGCCAAGGTCGAAGTCTCGGGCGACGACATGCGCGAAGGCCTGTGCTGCGTGCTCTCGGTCAAGGTGCCCGAGCCCAAGTTCTCCAGCCAAACCAAAGACAAGCTGGTCTCCAGCGAGGTGCGCGGCCCGGTCGAAGACATCGTGGCCAAAACCCTCAACGACTACCTGGAAGAGCGGCCCAACGACGCCAAGATCATCTGCGGCAAGATCATTGACGCCGCCCGCGCCCGCGAAGCCGCCCGCAAAGCCCGCGAGATGACGCGCCGCAAAGGCGTGCTCGACGGCATGGGCCTGCCCGGCAAGCTCGCCGACTGCCAAGAAAAAGACCCCGCCATGTGCGAGATCTACATCGTCGAGGGCGACTCGGCGGGTGGCTCGGCCAAGCAAGGCCGTGACCGCAAATTCCAAGCCATTTTGCCCCTGCGCGGCAAGATCTTGAACGTGGAAAAAGCCCGCTACGAAAAGCTGCTGACCAGCAACGAAATTCTCACGCTCATCACCGCCCTGGGCACAGGCATTGGCAACGCCGGGGCCGGCAGCCTGGACCCCAAAACCGGGGCCGACGACTTCAATGTCGCCAAGCTGCGCTACCACCGCATCATCATCATGACCGACGCCGACGTGGACGGCGCCCACATCCGCACGCTGCTTTTGACCTTTTTCTACCGGCAAATGCCCGAGCTGGTCGAACGCGGCCACATCTACATTGCGCAGCCGCCGCTCTACAAGGTCAAAGCCGGCAAAGAAGAGCTCTACCTCAAAGACGGCCCGGCACTCGATGGCTTTTTGACCCGCATCGCGCTCAAAGAAGCCAGCATTGACGCGGGCAACGGCACGGTCTTGAGCGGCGACACCCTGGCCGAGCTGGCCCGCAAACACACGGTGGCCGAGAACGTCATCAAGCGCCTGGCTGGCTTCATGGACCAAGAAGCCCTGCGCGCCATGGCCGACGGCGTGGCCCTGGACCTCGACACCCTGGCCGGCGCCGAAGCCTCAGCCGCCGCCCTGCAGGCCTTTTTGCCCGACGCCGAAGTGGCGGGTGAATTCGACGTGCGCACCGACAAACCCATCTTGCGCGTGAGCCGCCGCCACCACGGCAACGTCAAAAGCAGCATCATCACGCAAGACTTTGTGCACGGCGCCGACTACGCCGCGCTGGCCGAAGCGGCGCACACCTTCAAAGGCCTGCTTGGCGAGAACGCCCGCGCCCTGCGCGGCGAAGGCGAGCGGCAAAAAGAAGAGCGCGTGAGCGACTTCCGCCAAGCCATGCAGTGGCTGGTCAGCGAGGCCGAGCGCACCACCAGCCGCCAGCGCTACAAAGGCCTGGGCGAGATGAACCCCGCCCAACTCTGGGAAACCACCATGGACCCCACGGTGCGTCGCCTCTTGCGCGTGCAAATCGACGACGCCATCGAGGCCGACCACGTCTTCACCATGCTCATGGGCGACGAGGTGGAGCCGAGGCGGGAGTTCATTGAGGCCAATGCCTTGAGGGCGGCGAACATCGACGTGTGAGCCCGTTGTAGAGCGAGCCATAAGCTGCGAAAGATGAGTTGGCACCTTACATGTGCCGACAGTTGATCCATCCGCCTGCCGGGCAGGCGCTCACGGAATTGCTGGATGAGCGCCGACCAAGGTGGTGGTCATCTCGAACTGGGTGCGGTTTACTTCGCGTGCCGGCTCAGGTTCAACCCACGACAAGGCTGGCCGGGTACTGCTTTGCAGTGTGGGTATCGGTCTCCATCGAGGCCACCTGCCGTTGATCCGCAAGGCACTGACGACGGATTCAGCCTGACCCAAGTGCGACCTGAGTTCAGCTGCGAACGAACGCAAGCAACAACCGATGGTCGCCTTGGTCTGCCGCTCGCAGTGAGGCCAAGTACCGGGCCCGCACCTCGTTGGCGGCGACCAGATTGCTGCTGCTTCCCCAGGTGAACGCTGGTTGACCAAGGCTGCGAAGCAAGGCGTCGGTCATCATGCGTGAATGCCGTCCGTTGCCATTGGGGAAGGGGTGAATCCAGACCAGGTCGTGGTGAAAGCGCGCCGCGATTTCATCTGGCGGGAACGTGGCGTTGTCGACCCACCAGTGCACGTTGCCAAACAGGGTGTTGAGCCGTACCGCGACCTGCGTCCAGTCGCAGCCGATGTTCTTGTCTGACTTGCGGAACGTGCCCGCCCATGACCAAGTCAGATCGAACATCTTCGCGTGCAGCGTCCGGCAGAACCCTTCGCTGAGCACGTCCGGGGAGCGCGTCCGCTTGAGCCAGCGCACGGCGCGCAAGATATTTTCCTGCTCCCAGTCGTTCAGGTCGCCCTTGGTGGCCAGGTGCTCGGGAATCAGCCCGGCCTTCTCGTCGGGGTCCAGTGGGGTCTGGCCGTCCTGCTCATCGAGATCTATCGCCATAGGTCTGACCAGCGGCCGCGAAGCAGTTCTTCGGTCCTGCGTACCACCTGCTTGCGAAGCCGTTCTGCGCCGGGGCGCTGGTCTTCAAGACTCATGGTGTGGGCCACGCCTCCGACCTCTTCCATCGCGATAGCGCGAGCGCGTTCCTGAACCACTTCCGTGAGCGGACGCCGGGGAACCAGGGCGTAGACCAGTTCACAGTCGAGCCCATCGGCCAATTTTCGCAGTTGCCCCAGCGTGATGCGGTCCTCTGCTTCGGACCGTTCGGACTTGTGCAGCGTAGCCCCGGAGATGCCCAGCTTCTGAGCCTGCTGGCGTTCCGTTCGACCCAGGGCTTCTCGAATGAGCTTCAGCCATCCCCGCGAAGGGGTCTGCCGCTTGACCAAGTCCGCGTAACTGGACAGGGTGGACTGCAGTTGCTCAAGTCTAAGCTGGTTCAGTTCGGAAGACATTGCTAGCCTATAGGCTGATAAATTTATAGCAAATAATAGCCTATAAAGAAGCAAGATTCAAAATTTTGCTTCTTTTTTGGAAGCAAATATGAGCAACTTGCTTCATCATAAGGAAGCAAAAAAGCCATTGAAAGGGCACGGCGCGGCTCAGCTCGGCACTGAAAAACGGCTGCCAAACAAAGCTGTTTTTAGCTATGGACTGCTGTTGGTCAATGGCAAGCCCCGAGCACGACGCCAGCACGACGCTCCCTGCCATGGGCCTGCAGACAAGCGCAAGGCGTTGATCTGCAAGGAATCGGTTTCGCTTTTGATGGCTTTAAATGCGTGGAACGGCAGCCAAGATGCGTTCACTCCATGGTCGCGCCTGACAGCTCGACTGCACGCTTGAATTTATCGAGCTCTCGGCGGTGGAACACCGCGCTTTCGTCGGGGTTGCTGCCCACAGGGGTCACGCCCTGTGCCTCGAGTTGCTGGCGCAGTTGGGGGTCAGCGAGGGCCTTGGCCACTTCGGCGGAAATGCGGCTGACCACCTGCGGGGGTGTGCCCGCAGGGGCCATGAGCAAGACCCAGGCTGTGGCATCAAAGCCCGGGATGAACTCTGCCATGGAGGGCAGGTCCGGAAACAGGGGTGATCTTTTGCCTGAGGTCACGGCCAAGGGCCGCACTTGGCCGGCGCGCATCAAGGGCGACATGGAAGGCAGGCCGCCCACCGTCACCTGCACATCGCCCGCCAGCACGGCCTGGGTCGCCAAGGAGTCGCCGCGGTAACTCAGGTGAACCATTTTCAAGCCGGCATCGGCGCGAATGAGCTCCATCACCAGGTGCGAGGTTGAGCCTTGTCCAGAGGAGGAGTAAGCCATTTTGTCGGGTTGTGCCTTGACTGCGGCCACGAACTCCGGAAAGTTTTTGAAGGGCTGCTTGGCGCTGGTGGTGACCACCTGTGGGAATGACACCAAGACCGAGATGGGCGTGAAATCTTTCACGGCGTCGTAGGGCAGCTTCTTGAACAGCCAAGGGTTGATGGCCATGGTGCCGGGCGACCCCAGCAACAAGGTGTAGCCATCGGGTTTGGCGCGGGCGGCAAAGTCAGTGCCAATATTGCCGCTGGCGCCCGTCTTGTTGTCCACCGTCATGGCCTGCCCAGTGTTGGCCGCGATTTTTTGTGCGATCAAGCGGCCCACCACATCGACCGACGAGCCGGCCGCAAAGGGGTTGATCAAGACCACCGGGCGTTGGGGCCAGTCCTGCGCCTGTGCGCCCACATGCATCAAGCATGCAGCCAGGCCAGCGACCCAGCACAGCCGCCGTGCGGCTCGGGCTGGGGCTTTGCATTCAAGGTGTGGGATAGAACTAAGCATGGGTGTCTCCTGGGCTGTGGTCGATTTGAAATACGGGGCCAACATGACTTGGGTCCAAAGCAAGCATGGCTTAAGCAGCCATGCCTGCGTCATGGCCCTCAGCGGTCGCCGCCAAGGCGTCGCGGGCAATGTGGCAGTCGCCCACCAAGCTCACCTTCAACCCTGCCGCTTGCAGGGACTGGTGCAAGTCATTGACCGGCCTGCGCGGTGAGGCGTAGGCAAAAAAGGCCACGTCGTCGATGTCGCGCAAAGGCCCGCCAAAGACGCTGCGGTATTGCAGGCAGGCCTCGTTTTCAAAGCGCTCGGTCCAGACCGGGTCGACCCAGGTTTTGACCTCGATGCCGCGCTCAAAAAAGCGGCGATGGATGCGCTGGCGTGCCACCAGCACAACCTCTTCGGCGATGGTCTCGCGTGGCGAGAGGATGACCACGCGCTCAAAGCGGTCACGCAAATACTCGGCCGCCGCGTAAGTGCCTTCGGTCTGGTCCAGGTCGTAGATGACGGCGGTGCCGCTTTGCGGCCCCCGGGTGCTCAGCAAATCAGCCATGGCCTGACGCAAATCAGGGACCAGGCCTTCGGCTTGCAAGGACAGCGGCAGGTCCTGGGGCCAGGTCATCTGCGCGCCTGTGGCCAGCACCACGGCATCGGGTTGCCAGGCCATGACGTCCTCTGCACTGGCGCTGCGCCCCAGCTCAAACTGCACGCCCAAACGCTGGGCCGTGGTCCATTGGTGGTCAAAGATGCTGGACATGGACTCGCCCAAGGGCAGTTGGGCCAGCAGCCGGGTTTTGCCGCCCACGGTGGCGGAGCGTCCCCACAGCTTGACCTGATGGCCGCGCGCGGCCGCCGTCACGGCGGCTTGAAGGCCGGCAATGCCTGCGCCCACCACCGCGATCTTGCGCGCCTGCGCGGCGGGCTCGAGCATCTCGTCAAGCTCATTGGCCTGGGCCAGGCGGGGGTTGTTGTCGCAGCCTATTTGGCGGTTCTGGTTGATGGTTTTCCAGCAGGTGTTGCATGAGACGCAGTAGCGGATCTCGCTGGCCTTGCCGGCCTGGGCCTTGATCGGCCAGGCGGGGTCCACAATCAGCGACCGGCCCAGGGCCACCATGTCGGCGTCGCCACGCGCCAAGATGGCTTCAGCCTCGGCCGGGTCGGTGATCCGGCCCAAGCCCATCACGGGCACGGTGGGCGTCAAGGACTTGAGCCTGGCGATCAGTCCCATGTAGGTTTGGCGCGGGTGGCTGTCGTCAGGAAGGTGCATCTCCAAACTGCGGTGGTGCGAGCCTTGGCAATACGTCAGGTAATCAATGCTGGCACGCGCGACCAGACCTTGCGCAGTTTGCCCAGCCAGTGACTCGCCAATGCCGCCGGGCACGCCATCGTCGCCAGGCAGCTTGACGCCGATGATGAAACCCTCGCCACAGGTCTGCCGCACCCCCACACAGACTTGGGTGAGAAATTGCAGTCGCCCAGCCAAGTCGCCACCGTAGGCATCTTCTCTCTGGTTGGAGCGCGGTGAAAGAAACTGGTGGAACAAATGCCCATGGCCGGCTGAAATTTCAATGCCAGAAAATCCGCAGCGCTGCATGCGCAGGCACGACTGCACCGTCTGATCAATGAATGCCTCGATCTCGCCCGCGCTCATGGCCCGTGGCATGGTGTAGCTCAGATCGTCGGGCAAGGGGGAGGCGCCTATGCTTTGATAAGCGCGGCCCGGCACATGGCGGCCGCGGCCCACATCTTGCACCTGCCCAATCAATGCGCAGTCATGCGCGCGCACCTCGTGGGCCAGCCGCTGCAAGTCGCCCACTTGGCTGTCATTCCAGGCGCACAAGCGCTCGGGCCCGTGTTGCGCAACGATACCTATGGGGTCGGTCACGACCATGGCCGCGCCCCCTTTGGCACGGTTGACGTAGTAATGGAGGTAGCGCGGGTGCAGGCCTTGATGGGCGCCAAAGCGTGGCGAAATGGAGGCGTGTGCGATGCGGTTTTTCATCGTCTGACCCGCCAGAACCAGCGCAGTGAAGAGTTTGGGATACGGGTTCTGTGTCATTGTTTTGATGAGCTTTCAAAGATGCTTTGCAGATCTCTGATGTCAATGGTGTGGGGCCTGTGCAGGTTTTGTAACAGATGTTTGAGCCCGCAAAGTCAATCCACCGAGATCTCAGTTCGGGGAATTCCCGCATGGTGCTGGGGCCTCGGGCGCAGGCTTAATTTTTAGTAACATAAGCATCACCCAACAAGGATCAGCCCATGTCCACGTCCATGCCCTGGAACGGCATCATCTCAGCCGACGAAATAGCCGCTTATGAAGCCGCCGGATTTGGGCGACCTCAAGCACCCGGCAAGCGACCCGCACTCTTGATCATTGACGTTCAGTACCGCACGGTGGGCACCGTGCGCCAGCCCTTCTGGGAATCCATCAAGGAGTTCAAAACCTCCTGCGGCGAGGTGGGCTGGAAAGCGGTAGACCATATTGCGCCATTGCTGGCCTTGTTCCGCGAAAAGAATCTTCCGGTCCTCTATCCCTATGTGGCGCCCAAAGAGCGCTTTGACCTCGGCCGGCTGGCTGAAAAAGTGCCCGCGCTGATGGGTGTGGCCGCAAAAGGTTATGAGTTTGTGCCTGAGATCGCTCCACGCGAGAGCGACATCTTGCTGCCCAAAAAACACCCGAGTGCCTTTTTTGGCACGCCACTGGCCAGCTACCTCATCGACCTGGGAGTCGACAGCCTGGTGATCACGGGCTGCACCACCAGCGGTTGCGTGCGCGGCAGCGTGGTGGACGCCTTTGCCTACAACTTCCGCTGCACCGTGCCTGTGGAATGCGTTTACGACCGCAGTGCCACCAGCCATGCGGTCAATCTCTTTGACATGGCCGCCAAATACGCCGAGGTTCTCCCGGTGGCCGATGTCATGCAAACCATACGATCCCTCAGCCCCCGCACCCCATGAAAAAATTCGACAACAAATTCAACCGTTATCCCTTTGCGGCGCTGCCCAAGCGGCCGACTTACAGCTGGCCCAATGGCGCCAAACTGGCGGTTTATTTCGCACTCAACGTCGAGGCGTTTGAGTTTGGCCGCAATCCAGGGCCGGACTTCACCTCGCTGCCATCGGCCCCTTTCCACCGTGGCTTTGCCTACCGGGATTTTGGAAACCGCGTGGGCATTTGGCGCATTTTGGAGTTGTTTGACCGCTATCAAATTCCGCTGGCCATTCTGACCAACACCAGCGTGTACGACATTTGCCCCGAAGTGCTGGTGCCCTTCAGGGAGCGGGGCGACGAATTCGTGGGCCATGGCCGCACCAATTCAGAGCGGCAAATTGACATGGCAGAAAACGACGAGCGCAGCATGCTCGCCGAAGTGCGCGACCGCTTTATTTTGGAAGAAGGCAAACCCCCTCAGGGTTGGCTGGGTCCATTTATTTCGCAAAGCCCTCAAACGCCAGAGCTGCTCTTGGAAACCGGCTACAGCTACATGATGGACTGGTATTTTGACGAGCAACCGCAGTGGTTCCGCACCGACCGCGGCCCCATCATGACCGTGCCCTACCCTTCCATGGAGCTCAACGATATTCCGGCCTTCATCAACCGGGGCTCCAGCGACACCGACTTCACGCGCATGGCGACCGATGGCTTTGACCAACAACTCGCCGACGGTGAGCGCCATGGCTGGCCCCTGGTGTGCGCCATTTCCATACACACCTTTTTGATGGGTCAGCCGCACCGGGCGCGGCAGTTAAAGCAGATCCTTGAGCACATGGCCGCCCAGCGCTCACAAGTGTGGTTCGCCACCCCCGGTCAAATCGCCGCGCATGTGGCAGGTTTGCCAGAGGGCATGGTCCCCAAACCCTGACCCCGTGACGCCT
>CANHKH010000021.1 GCA_947460165.1 Comamonadaceae bacterium | reverse complement strand
GCAGGGGCCACTGCCACCACCGCACCCTCAGAAGGCTTGGAAGAAGAAGCCTCCTCCAGCACCACGATCACCGAGCCTTGCTTGACCTTGTCGCCCAGCTTGACCTTGAGCTCCTTGACCACGCCCGCGTGGCTGGAGGGGATCTCCATAGAGGCCTTGTCAGATTCGACCGTGAGCAGCGATTGTTCGGCCTTGACCGTGTCGCCGGGCTTGACCAGCAACTCGATGACGGCCACTTCGTCAAAGTCACCGATGTCCGGGACCTGAATGTCTACCAATGCCATGTGTGTTGTCTCCGAAAAGTGTGCAGGGCCTGGGCTCAGGCGTACAGCGGATTGCTTTTGTCGGCGTTCAAGCCGTATTTTTGAATGGCTTCGAGCACCTTGGCGGCGGGCAACTCGCCCTGCTCAGACAAGGCCTTGAGCGCGGCCACCACAATGTAATGCCGGTTGATCTCAAAGTGCTCGCGAAGCTTGACACGAAAATCGCTGCGGCCAAAGCCGTCGGTGCCCAGCACCTTGTAAGTGCGGCCTGCCGGCATGAAAGAGCGGATTTGCTCGGCAAAAGCCTTCATGTAGTCGGTGGACGCGACCACCGGGCCGGCCTGGCTGGCCAGCTGCTGCGCCACAAAGGGCACGCGCGCCGGCTCGGTCGGGTGCAGCAGGTTCCAGCGCTCGGCGTCTTGGCCGTCTCTGGCCAGCTCGTTGAAGCTGGGGCAGCTCCAGACGGCGGCGGCCACACCCCATTCTTCTTCGAGCAGTTTTTTGGCGGCCATGGATTCGCGCAAGATGGTGCCCGAGCCCAACAGGTTGACCTGCAACTGGCCCTGGACCTGGCCGGGCTCTTGCAGCAAGTACATGCCCTTGATGATCTGCGCTTCCGTGCCCGCCTTCAGGCCGGGCATGGGGTAGTTCTCGTTGAGCAGGGTCAGGTAGTAAAAGACGTTTTCTTGCTTTTCGACCATGCGCTTCAAGCCGTGCTGCATGATCACGCCGACCTCGTGCGCAAAGGTCGGGTCGTAAGAGATGCAGTTGGGGATGGTGCCAGCCAAGATGTGGCTGTGGCCGTCTTCGTGCTGCAGGCCTTCGCCATTGAGCGTGGTGCGCCCAGAGGTGCCGCCCAAGAGGAAACCGCGCGCTTGCATGTCACCAGCCGCCCAGGCCAGATCGCCCACACGCTGAAAGCCAAACATGGAGTAGTACACGTAGAACGGGATCATGATCCGGTTGCTGGTGCTGTAGCTGGTGGCCGCGGCAATCCAGCTGGACATGCCGCCAGCCTCGTTGATGCCTTCTTGCAGAATTTGGCCGGCCTTGTCCTCGCGGTAGTACATGACCTGGTCTTTGTCCACCGGGGTGTACTGCTGGCCCGCGGGGTTGTAAATGCCCACTTGGCGAAACAGCCCTTCCATGCCAAAGGTGCGCGCCTCGTCCACCAAAATGGGCACCACGCGTGGGCCCAGGGCCTGGTCGCGCAGCAGCTGCGTCAAAAAGCGCACATAGGCCTGGGTGGTCGAGATCTCGCGGCCTTCGGCGGTGGGCTCGATCACGGCTTTGAAGGTTTCGAGCGAGGGCACGGTGAAGCTCTCATCGGCCTTGACGCGGCGCTTGGGCAGGTAGCCGCCCAGAGCCTGGCGCCGCTCGTGGAGGTACTTCATCTCGGGCGTGTCGTCGGCCGGCTTGTAAAACGGCAGCTTGGGCAGCTCGCTGTCGGGAATCGGCAGGTTAAAGCGGTCGCGAAAGATTTTGATGTCCTCGTCGGTGAGCTTTTTGGTCTGGTGCACCGTGTTCTTGCCCTCGCCGGCCTTGCCCATGCCAAAGCCCTTGACGGTCTTGATCAGCATGACCGTGGGCTGTCCCTTGTGGTTCACCGCCTGGTGGTAGGCGGCGTAGACCTTTTGCGGGTCATGGCCGCCGCGGCGCAGGTTCCAAATGTCGTCGTCGCTCAGGTGGGCCACCATCTCCAGCGTGCGCGGGTCGCGGCCAAAGAAATGCTTGCGCACGTAAGCGCCGTCGTTGGCTTTGAAGGCCTGGTAATCGCCGTCGACGGTGTCCATCATGATCTTGCGCAGCGCGCCGTCTTTGTCGCGGGCCAGCAGCGGGTCCCAGTTCGAGCCCCACAGCAGCTTGATGACGTTCCAGCCCGAGCCGCGGAACTCGCCTTCGAGCTCCTGCACGATCTTGCCGTTGCCGCGCACCGGGCCGTCCAGGCGCTGCAGGTTGCAGTTCACCACAAAAATCAGGTTGTCCAGGCCCTCGCGGGCGGCCAGGCTGATGGCGCCCAGGGACTCGACCTCGTCCATCTCGCCGTCACCGCAAAACACCCAGACCTTGCGGTTTTCGGTGTTGGCAATGCCGCGGGCGTGCAGGTACTTCAAAAAGCGCGCCTGGTAAATCGCCATCAACGGACCCAAACCCATGGAGACCGTGGGGAACTGCCAGAACTCGGGCATCAACTTGGGGTGCGGGTAGCTGGACAAACCCTTGCCATCCACCTCTTGGCGGAAGTTGAGCAGTTGCTCTTCGGTCAGCCGGCCTTCCATGTAAGCGCGGGCATAGACGCCGGGCGAGACATGGCCCTGGATGTAGAGGCAGTCGCCGCCGTGGTTCTCGCTCTCGGCGTGCCAAAAGTGGTTGAAGCCCGCGCCAAAGAGGTGGGCCAGCGAGGCAAAAGAGCCAATGTGGCCACCCAGGTCGCCACCGTCTTCGGGGTTGTGGCGGTTGGCCTTGACCACCATGGCCATGGCGTTCCAGCGCATGTAGGCGCGCAAGCGCTCTTCAATTTCAATGTTGCCCGGGCAGCGGGCCTCTTGGTTGGGCTCAATGGTGTTGACGTAGCCCGTGTTGGCCGAAAACGGCATGTCAATGCTGTGCTGGCGGGCTTCTTCCAGGAGTTGCTCCAAGAGAAAGTGCGCACGCTCTGGGCCTTCTTTGTCAATGACGGCGGCCAGGGCATCCAGCCATTCGCGGGTTTCTTGCTGGTCTTTGTCGGGGCCGGCAGCGCCGTCATGGGCTGCAAAGGCGTGGGATTGGGGTCCACCGAGGTGGGGGTTGGCAGCCATGCGTTTGTCTCCTTGGCGTCTATGGTGAGTCCCTGAACGGCCAAACCAGATGGCGACCGTCAGCGTGAGTTCGCGTCACTGACGCATTCAATTTCAACGAAGTGTCCCACAAAATTGCAATTTTTCAAATAGTGCCCTCTAATTTCACATTAAGAAATTTCAACAAGCTCTCACGTCCCCTGACTGTCCGATGCAAGGGCTAATGAAGAGACAAGCACCCCGGGACTACACTCTCGGCCCCATGACTTTGCCCCTTAGACCACAGCCCTCAGGGCCAAGCGAGGCGATGCCAGCGTCGCTGCTGTCGCGTTGGCGGCGGTATTGGCGCCGGCTGTCGCCCTCGCGCCAAGACCGCTTCGTCACGCTGGGGCCTTTGCTGGCCGTGGCCTTGTTTCTGGCGGCAGTTGTTGCCGCCTTTGGCTACCTGCGCATTGAGGAAATTGACCGCGAGCACGAGGCCGTGCGGCGCGACCTGGAATACGCCCAGCAGCGCATGCGACTGCGCCTCTTGGAGCGGCAAGAGCAGCTCATGCGCCTGGGCCGGGATGTCTCCAACCTCGAGGTCAACACCGAAGATTTTGTGATCCAGGCCGAGTCCATGATCAACCAGCACCCAGAGTTGCTGGCCATCACCTGGCTGGACAGCCGGCGCCGTGTCAAAGCCACCTTCGTCTCGCCCAGCGCGGGCGCCGCTCAGCTGCGCACCTTGGGCGAACCGCTGGCCCTGGGTGAAACCGAGCAGACCTTTGCACTCACGCGGGACCTGCGCCAACCGGTCTACTCCCGCCCCATGCCGGCGGCCAACGACCGCAGCGGCAATGTCTCGACGCTGCAACTGCAGGTGCCCCTGGACAAGCAAGGCAAGTTTGACGGCGTGATCCTGGGCGAATACTCGCTGGACGGCCTGCTTCGCTTTGGCGTGCCCACCGAGGTCAGCGCGCGCTACGCGGTGGCGCTGGTGGACGACCAAGGCCAGGTGCTGGCCGGCGGCTTGCCGCCATCGCGCCCGACCGTCGCGCGCTTGTTGCCTTGGTACGAGGAGGCGGCTGAGCACGAAATTCCGGTCTCACCCGTGGGCAACGGTCTGCTGGTGCGCGCCCAGGGCTACCGTGCCTCGCTGGGGGTGGTGGGCAGCGGCTTTTTCTGGCTGGTCAGTGCCCTCAGTGCGCTGACGGTCTGGATGCTGCTGGGCACCTGGCGCCACACCCGCCGCCGGGTGCAGGCACAAGACGCCTTGATCGCAGAAACCAACTTTCGCCGCGCCATGGAAAACTCCATGCTCACCGGCATGCGCGCGCTCGATTTGCAAGGCCGCATCACTTATGTGAACCCGGCGTTTTGTCAAATGACAGGCTGGGCCGAGGCCGAGCTGGTGGGCCGCACCGCCCCGTTCCCCTATTGGCCGGAAGAAGACGTGGACTGGCTGATGGCCAGGCTGGAAGACGAGCTGGCAGGCCGCACCATGATGGGCGGCTTTGAGGTCAGGGTCAAACGAAAAAACGGCGAGCTGTTTGACGCCCGCATGTATGTCTCGCCGTTGATCGACCCGCGCGGCCAGCAAGCGGGCTGGATGACCTCGATGACCGACATCACCGAGCCCAAGCGCATCCGAGAAGAACTCTCGCACTCTTATGAACGCTTCACCACCGTGCTGGAAGGGCTGGACGCCGCGGTCTCGGTGGCGCCCATTGACGGGGCCGAGCTGCTGTTTGCCAACAAGCTCTACCGCGCCTGGTTCGGCGCAGAGCAGGCCGGCCATGCGCGGCTGCTGGCCCAAGCCGGCTCGTCCGTCATGCAGCCCAACGGCGATCAACTCGACCCGGTGGACGCTTTGGCGGGTCTGCCCACCCACACCATCACGGCGGCCGACAGTGAAAACGCGGAGATTTTTGTGCCCGAGCTGGGCAAATGGTTGGAGGTGCGCTCGCGCTACCTCAGCTGGGTGGACGGGCGCTTGGCGCAAATGATGATTGCCACCGACATCACGCCCCGCCGCAAAGCCGAAGAGCAGGCCTCGCTGCAGGCCGAACGGGCCCAGTCGGCCAGCCGCTTGATCACCATGGGCGAGATGGCCTCGTCGGTGGCCCATGAGCTCAACCAGCCGCTGACGGCCATCAGCAACTACTGCCGGGGCATGGTCTCGCGCATTGAACGCGGCAGCATCAACAATGAAGAGCTGCTGGGCGCGCTTGAGAAAACCGCCCGGCAAGCGCAGCGGGCCGGGCAAATCATTCACCGCATCCGCTCCTTCGTCAAACGGAGCGAGCCCAACCGCACCGTCTCCGATGTGGCCACCATGGTCAGCAACGCCATGGAGCTGGCCGACATCGAACTGCGCCGCCACCATGTGCGCCTGACGCACTACCTGGCGCCCGGCCTGCCGGCCATCCTGGTCGACCCCATTCTCATCGAGCAGGTGCTGATCAACCTGCTGAAAAACGCCGCCGAATCGATTGAGCAGGCACAGCGCCCCAGCGCCCGCAGGCGGGTGGAGTTGCGCGTCTCGGCCAAGGTCTTGGAGGGCCAGAGCGTGGTGGAGTTTGCCGTGCTCGACTCTGGCCGTGGCCTGACGCCTGAGACCATGGGGCGGCTGTTTGAGGCCTTTTATTCCACCAAAGCCGAGGGCATGGGCATAGGACTTAAACTTTGTCGCAGCATCATCGAGTCCCACCAAGGCCGGCTGGAAGCCGAGAACCTCTACAATGCCGATGAAATTTTGGGGTGTAGGTTTACATTTTGGATACCATCAGCCCCTTTGCTGACCAGTTCACCGGCGTTTGGAGCGCAGGCCAGCACCGAGGGCGTTTGAGCCTGCGCTCAAGCATCGAATTCCCACCAACGATTTCAGGGTTTGCATGAGCTTGATTCCTAAAAAAGGCACGGTCTATGTGGTCGATGACGACGAAGGCGTGCGCGACTCCCTGCAATGGTTGCTTGAAGGCAAGGACTACCGGGTGCGTTGCTACGACTCGGCCGAGAGCTTTTTAAGCCGCTACGACCCCCGCGAGGTGGCCTGTTTGATCGTTGACATCCGCATGGGCGGCATGACGGGTCTGGAGCTGCAAGACCGCTTGATAGAGCGCAAGTCGCCGTTGCCCATTGTCTTCATCACCGGTCATGGCGACGTGCCCATGGCCGTGAACACCATGAAAAAAGGGGCCATGGATTTCATCCAAAAGCCCTTTCAAGAAGACGCCTTGGTCAGTCTGGTCGAGCGCATGCTCGAGCAAGCCCGCGAAAGCTTCAGCCAGCACCAAAGCAGCGCCAGCCGCGACGCCTTGTTGGCCAAGCTGACCTCGCGCGAAGCCCAGGTTTTAGAGCGCATCGTCGCCGGCCGTCTGAACAAGCAAATTGCCGACGACCTGGGCATCAGCATCAAAACCGTGGAGGCGCACCGCGCCAACATCATGGAAAAGCTCAACGCCAACACCGTGGCCGATTTGCTCAAAATCGCCCTGGGCTCGACCAAGGTCTGAGCCTTCACCTGGCCGCCTGGCGCGGCCACCGCCTGACATCGCCCGGGGCTCAGCGCCCGGGCTTTTTTTATGGAAGCAATGCACATGAGCGCCCAATTGATTGACGGCAACGCCTTGTCCACCCAACTGCGTGCGGACGTGGCCAAGCGCGCTGCGGCACTTCAAGCCCGGGGCATCACGCCCGGCCTGGCGGTGGTGCTGGTGGGCGAGAACCCGGCCAGCCAGGTGTATGTGCGCAACAAGGTCAAAGCCTGCCAGGCCAGCGGCGTGCACTCGGTGCTGGAGCACTACCCGGCCACCCTGAGCGAGGCGGACTTGCTGGCCCGCGTGCACGCCCTCAACCAAGACCCCAGCATCCACGGCATCTTGGTGCAGCTGCCCCTGCCCGCCCACATGGACGCGCACAAAATCATTGAAGCCATTGTCCCGGCCAAAGACGTGGACGGCTTTCATGTGGCCAGCGCCGGCGCCCTGATGGTGGGCCAGCCCGGCTTTTGGCCCTGCACCCCCTATGGCTGCATGAAGATGCTGGCGAGCATTGGCTACGACCTGCGGGGCAAGCACGCGGTGGTGATTGGCCGCAGCAACATCGTGGGCAAGCCCATGGCGCTGATGCTGCTGCAGCAAGACGCCACCGTCACCGTGTGCCATTCACGCACGGTTGACCTCAAGTCCCTGACCCTGCAGGCCGACCTCATCGTGGCCGCTGTGGGCAAGCGCAATGTGCTGACCGCTGACATGGTCAAACCAGGCGCGGTGGTGCTGGACGTGGGCATGAACCGCAACGACGAGGGCAAGCTCTGCGGCGATGTGGACTTTGCAGGCGTGCGTGAGGTGGCCAGCCACATCACCCCGGTGCCCGGCGGCGTGGGCCCTATGACCATCACCATGCTGCTGGTCAACACCCTGGAAGCGGCAGAGCGCGCAGCCGCTTGAGCCGAGCTTGAGCTGGGGACCGCCTTGCCTCCACGGCAAGCGGCCTCGCCCACCACAATTGACACCCCCGCAGCCCAAGCCTGGGCTGAATGTGCGGGGCTGCTTGGCTTTGCCGAAACGTGATAGCAAGGGCGGCCCAGCGCCGCCAGAATCGGCCCTGAAGATGCCTCCCCTGCCCGCGACCTGAGCACGGGCTTGTCCCTTGGCATCGCAAGGAGTCACGCATGCCCACAACCCTGTCCAAGGCGCCTTTGGCCCTGAGCACCAGCGCCCTGCTAGCGACCAGCATGGCGCTGGCCGTGCCCCCAGAGCTGCCCGCTGAAACCTTGAGCGAATGGAGCTTGGCCGGTCGGTCTGCCGCCCGCGTGTACGTGGCCGATGTGGCGATCAGCCACATTTCAGACGGCCGCATCCGCGTGTTCGACGCCGAACAAGGCAAGTTCCTGGGCATGATCTCCACGGGCTACGCGGGCAACTTCAGCGTCAACCCCGCGCTGGGTGAGCTCTATGTGGCCACCAGCTACCTGGCGCGCGGCTCGCGCGGCGAGCGCACCGACGTGCTGGAGGTGCACGACACAACCACTTTAGGCTTTAAATGGGAGGTGACGCTGCCGCCCAAACGCGCCCAGGCGCTCAATTACCGGGGCCTGGTCAGCCGCACTGGCGACGGGCGCTTTGTGCTGGTGCAAAACGCCACCCCCGCCACCTCCATCACCGTGGTCAACCTGCAGACCCGGCAGGTGGCCAGCGAGGTCTCCACGCCCGGCTGCTGGGGCACGCTGCCTGCAGCACAAGGGGCGCGCTTTTCCATGCTCTGCGGCGACGGCAAGGTGGCCACCGTCACGCTGGACGCGCAAGGCCAGGTGAGCGAGCGCCAGCTCAGTGACAAGCTCTTTGATGCCGACCTGGACCCCTGGTTTCACCATGCCGAACAGCTGGGCGACCGCTATTGGTTTGTTTCCTTTCAAGGCCAGCTCACCGAGCTGAACTTGGGCGGCCCCGTGGCCCAAAAAGTGGGTCAACTGTCGCTGGTCAACGCGCGCGACAAGAAAGCCGGCTGGCGCCCCGGGGGCTACCAAAACTTTGCAGTCGACCCCAGTGGTCGCCGCTTGGTGGTCGCCATGCACAGCCGTGGCGCCGAAGGCTCGCACAAGCGGCCCGCCGAACAACTGTGGGTGATGGACCTGGCCAGCGGCAAACGCCTGGCCACCTACCCGGGTCTGGGGACAGCGTCACTGACTTACTCGCGCCAGGGCGATCGCCTGCATGCGCTGGACGGCATGACGGGCGCCCTGAATGTGTGGCGTGTCAACGCCACAGGCGGCCTCAAGCCGCTGAGCAAAGTGGCCAGGGCTGGCGAAGCTGCGCTGCACCTTGAAAGCCACGACTGACCATGGCCGACCCCGCCCTGTGGAGCCTGGACCCGCTGCTGGTGTGGATCCCCAGCGCCTGGTTGGCCGTGCTGCTGGCCCATGCAGGCGTGAGCAAGTTGCTGGACCGCCCCCTGTTTGTGCAACACCTGAGCGCTTACCGCGTGCCTGAACACGGGCAAGCCGCACTCCAGCACGCCTTGCCGCTGGCCGAGTTGGCCTGCGCCGCGCTGCTGCTGTCGCCTTGGCGGCCCACAGGCGCCCTGATGGCCGCCGTGCTTTTGGGCCTGTATGCCGCCGCCATGGCCGTGCACCTGCGCGCAGGTCGGCAGCTGGACTGCGGCTGCGGCGGCCAGCCCCTGCCCCTGAGCTGGGCTTTGGTGGCGCGCAACATGGCCCTGCTGCCCCTGGCCGCCCTGGCCAGCCTGGCCCCCAACAGCCGCGCCATGACGCTGGCCGACCACGCCGTGACCGCCGCCGCCGTGCTGCTGGGCGCTTTGCTGTGGACGGCCATGCACCAGCTGCTGCGCCAGCACCGGTCCACCCCCCGCATTCACCCCCACTGATGGAGAAACACCGATGGACGCTATGACTGTTTCCGTGGCCTTGCTGTGGGCCGCCGTGCTGGCCCTGGGCCTGATGCTGTGGGCCTTGTCGCGTCAAGTGGGCGTGCTCTTTGAACGCGTGGCCCCCATGGGCGCGCTGGTCACCGACGCCGGCCCCGCTGTGGGTGCGGCCTCACCGCAGTTGGCGATCACCGGCTTGCAGTCCGAGGCGGTCGCGATTGGCGGCGTGCAGGCCCAGTCCACGCTGCTGTTTTTCTTGGCCCCCACCTGCCCGGTGTGCAAAAAACTCATCCCCATTCTCAAAGCCCTGGCCCGCGACGAAGCGCGCAGCCTGCGCGTGGTGCTGGCCAGCGACGGCGAGGGCGAGCACCTGAAGTTTGTGCGCGAGCAAGGCATGACGCACCTGCCCTATGTGCTGTCCACCGAGCTGGGGATGGGCTTTCGCGTCTCGCGCCTGCCCTACGCCGTGCTGCTGGACCGCCAGGGCCTGGTCAGCGCCAAGGGCCTGGTGAACTCCCGCGAACAGCTCGACAGCCTGCTCAACGCCCAAGACATGGGCACACCCACCATCCAGCAGTACCTCGGTGCGGGGCCTGCACACAGCCACCCCCATGCGAGCGAGCCAGCCGCACGCCCTGCCACACACTGAACGGAGATCCTCATGAACTGGTTGCTCACACAGCTGGACCGCCTCACCGAGCGCCGTGTGCGCCAAGTGGCCCATGCGCACGGCAGGCGCAGCTTTGTCACCCGGCTGGGCACGGCCTTGGTGGGCGGCGCGCTCTTGCCCATGCTGCCCTTTGACCGCAGTGGCCAGTTTGGCAGCGCCCAAGCGGCCGGCGCGGGCCAGCCGGGCCACAAAGCCAAAACGCCAGACGCCAACCAATGCGACTACTGGCGCTACTGCGCCATTGACGGCTTTTTGTGCACCTGCTGCGGCGGCACGCTCACCCAATGCCCGCCAGGCACCGAAGTCTCCAAAGTCAGCTGGGTGGGCACCTGCTTGAACCCTGGGGACAAGCGCCATTACCTGGTGTCTTACAACGACTGCTGCGGCAAAGGCTCTTGCGGCGAATGCCTGTGCAACAACAACGAACGCGAGCGCCCCGGCTACCGCCTGGGCGTGCACAACGACATCAACTGGTGCATGGCCAACACCAACACCATGTTCCATTGCACCACCGCCATCATTGTGGGTGTGGCATGAAGCGAGCGCTGTGCGCCCTGCTGCTGGCCTGCGCCGGTGTGCCTGCCCTGGCCCAAGGCGCGGTCCTGTACGCCCAGCATTGCGCCGCCTGCCACCAGGCCGACGGCAGCGGCACCGTGGGCCTGGCGCCCTCGCTCAAGGGCGAGCACTGGGCGCGGCTAGGCGCCGACAAGAGCTACACCGCCGCGGTGCTGCTGCACGGCTTGTCGGGACCCATCGTGGTCAACGGCCAGCGCTTTGTGGGCAGCATGCCCGGCTTTGCCGCGCAGTTGGACGACGAGAGCCTGGCTGCTCTGGCCAGCCACCTCGCGGCCCTGCAGGGAGGCAGCGCCAGCTACAGCGCCAAGGACATCCAGGCTGTGCGCCAGGCCGGCGGCAGCCCGCCGCAGTCGCGCGAGCGCCGCGGCCAACTGCTCAAGTAAAACCATGCGCCTGCTTGCCGTGCTGGCGCTGGCCTGGGCCGGCCTCTCCTGGGCCGGCACCAGCGTGCACGGCGACACAAAAACCGTGACGGGTCGCCAAATCGTGCTGCGCCCCGACGCGCCCGCCATCGCCCCGCTGCAAGGCGGCCCCCGCAGCCTCTTCGTGCTGCACTGCGCCGGCTGCCACGGCATGGACGCCAGCGGCTCCGCCCTGGGGGGCGTTCCCGACATGCGGCGCGTGGGCGAGTTTTTGCGCGTGCCCGGCGGGCGCGAATTCCTCATCAAGGTGCCAGGCGTGATGGGCTCGGGTCTGGACGACGCGCAGGTGGCGGCGGTGACCAACTGGCTGCTGGGCACACTGGCGGCGGACTCGGTGCCGGCGGGGCACAAGGCATATGAGGCGGGGGAAGTGGCGAGGGCCAGGGCTGAGCCTTTGAAGGATGTGGTGGGCGAGAGGGGGAGATTGGTGGTCCAGATCGAGCGCACTGGTGAAGGCGGGATGCGTTAAGCGAACAAGGTGCAGGCTGAATCTGCTCAAAAGCTTGTGCCCCCTCAAAACCCGGGGCGATTCACCCGCGCTTGTGCGCGGGCATCGTCCTGCTCTGGCAGACCGCACATGCGGTTTTTGGCCGCGTGCAAGGCGGTCTTGTCACTGCAACTGAGCGTGCAATTGCGCACAGGCGGCACCCCTGCTGGTGCAGTTGTCGCTGCAGTGCCCAGACACCGGCTCGACCCCCAGCCCCACAAGGCCAAAGACCTGTGTTTTCCAATGTTTTGATGATCTGGGGTTTACCCGAATTTGCTTGGGTTATAGAATTTTCAGTAATTCCTGAAATTTGGAGAACCCATGAACCTGCCACCGCTCACCCAACGCTTTGTCCTGCACTTCGGCGAGATGGGCAGCCGCTGGGGCATCAACCGCACGGTGGGGCAAATTTACGCGCTGCTGTATGTGTCGCCACGCGCGCTGAACGCCGACGACATTGGCGAAGCCCTGGCTTTTTCGCGCTCGAACGTGAGCATGGGGCTCAAGGAATTGCAGTCCTGGAACTTGGTGCGCCTGCAGCACCTGCCGGGCGACCGGCGCGAGTACTTCCAGGCACCTGAAGACGTCTGGCAGATTTTTCGCACCCTGGCCGAAGAACGCCGCAAGCGCGAGATAGACCCCACGCTGTCCATGTTGCGCGAAGCCCTCATGGAGCAGCCGGCGGTGGCCGACGACATCCACGCCCAGGCCCGCATGAAGGAAATGCACGAGTTGATCGAGCTCATGACCGGCTGGATGAACGAGGTGCAAAAAATGGACTCGGCCAGCCTCGCCAGCCTGATGAAGATGGGCGCCAAGGTGCAAAAGCTGCTCGAAGTCAAAGACAAGGTCAAAGCGAGCTTCAGCCGCGCCGCGCCTGGCAGCAAGAGCTGAAAACGAAAGTACCGGAGCTTTTCATGGACCTCGACGCATTCCTCTTGGCGCGCATCCAGTTCGCGGCCAACATCACGTTTCACATCCTGTTCCCCACCATCACCATCTCACTGGCCTGGGTGCTGCTGTTTTTCAAGCTGCGCTTTCGCCAAACCGGCCAGGCGCACTGGATGGACGCCTACCAGTTCTGGGTCAAGGTGTTTGCGCTGAGCTTTGCGCTGGGCGTGGTCAGCGGCATCACCATGAGCTTTCAGTTCGGCACCAACTGGCCGGGCTTCATGAACACCGTGGGCAATGTGGCCGGGCCGCTCCTGGCCTATGAGGTGATGACGGCCTTCTTTCTGGAGGCGACCATGCTGGGCATCATGTTGTTTGGGCGCCAGCGCGTCAGCGAGCGCGTGCACACCGCCGCCACATTCCTGGTGGCTTTTGGCACCACCATGTCGGCCTTCTGGATCCTGGCGCTCAACTCCTGGATGCACACGCCCGCCGGCTTTGAAATGAGAGACGGACAAGCGCATGTCACGAGCTGGCTGCAAGTGATCTTCAACCCCTCCTTTCCCTACCGCTTCACGCACATGATGCTGGCCTCGGGCCTGACGGTGGCGTTCTTGGTGGCCGGTCTGTCGGCCTACCGCTGGCTGCGCCATGACCGCGGCCCCGACGTGCAGGCCGCCTTGCGCACCGGGGTGTATCTGGCCGCCGTGCTGATACCGCTGCAAATCCTGGCTGGCGACATGCATGGCCTGAACACCTTGCAGCACCAGCCTGCCAAGGTTGCGGCCATGGAAGGCATTTGGGACACCCAAAAAGGCGCGCCAGCCGTGCTGTTTGCCGTGCCGAACAAGAACACGCGCAGCAACGACTTTGAAATCGCCATCCCCGGCCTGGCCTCGCTTTACCTCACGCACAGTTGGACGGGCGAGGTCAAAGGGGTCAATGACTTCATGGGCCAGCATCCGCCCGTCGCGCCCGTGTTCTATGCCTTTCGCCTGATGGTCGGCGTGGGCCTGCTGATGCTGGCCGTCAGCTGGCTGCTGGCCTGGCAGCTCAAGCCCTGGCGGCGCCAGCAAGCTGGCCAAGCGCGGCGGGACATTGCGCCCTGGCAGGCCAAGGTGCTGGTGGCCATGACTTTTTCCGGCTGGGTGGCGCTGGTGGCCGGCTGGTACGTCACAGAAATCGGCCGCCAGCCCTGGCTGGTGTCGGGCGTGCTGAGCTCGGCCGATGCAGCCTCGGCCGTGCCGGCCGCGCACATTGCCCTGACGCTGGCCCTGTACCTCGCGCTCTATGCGGTGCTGATTGCAGCGTATGTGTCGGTGCTGTTTTACCTGGCCCGCAAGGCAGGCCCATCGCCCGCCAAGGCACCCCTTGCAGCGCAACCCAAGCCACTGAAGGCCCCAACGACATCCTCCGCCCCTGTAGGCAGTGGTTTGCCGCGGCGCTGCGTGCCAGCGCACGACCGCATCCAGGGAGCTTGAGCATGGTTGCCGTCATTCCCGACCTGAGCCAGCCCGCCGGCTGGATGCCGATTGTCTTCATGGGCGTCATGGGCCTGGCCATGCTGGCCTACGTGATTCTGGACGGCTACGACCTGGGCGTGGGCGTGCTGATGCGCCGCGCCAACGACGAGGACAAAGACGCCATGATCGCCAGCATAGGCCCCTTCTGGGACGCGAATGAAACCTGGCTGGTGCTGGGCATTGGCATCTTGCTCACGGTGTTTCCCTTGGCGCACGGCGTCATCCTGCAAGCGCTGTACTTGCCTGTGGCGCTGATGCTGGTGGGCCTGACCTTGCGCGGCGTGGCCTTTGACTTTCGCGTCAAGGCGCGGGCGCAACACAAGCCGGCCTGGAACCGCGCTTTTTACGCCGGCTCGCTGCTGGCGGGCTGGTCGCAAGGCTTCATGCTGGGCGCGCTGGTCACGGGCTTTGCCACGGGCTGGGCGGCCACGGCATTTAGCGCGGCCATAGGTCTCGCTCTGGTGGCGGCGTACTGCCTCATGGGCGCGGGCTGGCTGATCATCAAGACCGAAGGCGCCCTGCAGCTCAAGGCCGTGCAGTGGGCGCGTGGCAGCTTGGCCTTCACCGCCGCAGGGATTGCTGCCATTTCTGCGGCCACACCCTGGGTCAGCGCCTCAATTTTTGACAAATGGTTTGCCTTTCCCAACATCGTGCTGCTGCTGCCCATTCCGCTGGCCACGCTGGTCCTGCTGGGCGTGATTCACCGCAGCCTCAAGCGCCTGCCGGTGCGCTTGGCCCAAGGCAATGAATACGGCGCCTGGGTGCCCTTTGGCGCGACGGTGGGCGTGTTTTTGCTGTCGTTTTATGGCCTGGCCTACAGCCTGTTTCCGTGGCTGGTGATGGACCGCATCACGGTCTGGCAAGGCACGATTTCGGCGTCGTCCATGGGCGTGATCCTGGTGGGCGCGGCCATCGTGCTGCCAGTCATCATGGGCTACACGGTGTTTGCCTACCGCGTGTTCTGGGGCAAGAGCACGGCGCTGAACTACTGAGCTGCCCTTGCTTCACGGCCAGCCGACGCCGGCGTGTGTGCGTGGATGGCCGTGAAAGCAGCTCTGGGCTGTCCGTGTCTGAGCCCTGCCAGCCGCGCCGGCCCACGGCCGCCGCCTCGAAGCAAGCGCCCTCGTTCATCTGCACGACCGGGCAATTCTGCATAGCGCACCCGCCCTCGCCAGCGCACACTCAGCCTGCCGGCGCCCCTGCGCCCAGGCGGAAAAAAATACAAAAGGAGTGCGCCATGGCCAGAATCATTGAACATCGCTCGCACGACGCCGACGACCAGTCCCAGGCACTGGACGGCTGGCGCCAGCGCTACGAACAATTGAGTGCCGGCCGCTTTGAGGGCCATGCCTGGCAGCTGCTGTTGGAAGGCGGCATGCTGCTGCGCGAGCAGACCAACCGCCACCTGCGCGAGCAAATCACGCCTCCCCCTGGCCACCTGGTGCTGGCCGTGCCGCTGGCGGTGGAGCCAGGATCGAGCTTTGGCGGGCGGGCCCTGGAGCGGGAGTCGCTGCTGGTGTTTGGCGCCGACGAAGAGCACGACCTGGTGTCGGCCGGGGCGCTGGACCTCATTGGCCTGGCGGTGCACCGGGATGTGTTAGCGGGCCTGGCACCGCGCAAAGTGGAGTGGCTGGCGCAGGCGCAGCGCAAGCGCAACCTGGGGCTGTCGCCCGATGCGGCCAGCGCCATTCGCCACCTGCTGCTGGCCGTGAACGCGCAGACCCAGGACGAGGACGCCCTGGCCCGCCTGGACCGGCGCGAGCAGGCCGCCGAACTTTTGAGCGCCACGCTCACGCAGACCGTGGTGCTGGCCATGCACAGCCAGGGCAGCCAGCCGGCGCAGGCCATCCCCCGGCGAGCCGACACGCGGCTCAAGGTGGTCAAGCGCGCGGTGGACTTCATGCGCTCGCATTTGCAGGACGACATTGCCGTGCCCGACATTTGCGCCGCCGCCTATGCCAGCCGCCGCAGCCTGCAGTACTGCTTTGAAGAATTCATGCAGACCACGCCGCAGGCCTACCTGCGCGCCTTGCGGCTCAACGAGGCGCGCCGCGCCTTGAAGCGCCAGGGCGACCGCGCCATCACCGACATTGCCAACGAGCTGGGCTTTTCCAGCGCCAGCCATTTCACCCGGCACTACAAACGGATGTTTGAGGAGCTGCCCTCGCAGACCCACAAGCTCCGCACGCACAGCCCGCTGTAAAAAGGAGACAGCCCATGAACGGTATCCCCCAAGGCCTGTCTCAGGTGCGCGGCGCCACCGACACGCCCTTGTCCGAACTCACGGTGTCTGGCCTGCTGGCCCAGACGGCCAAGCGCTGGCCCGAGGCCGAAGCCGCTGTGTTTGTGCAAGCCGGCGTGCGCTGGACCTGGGCGCAACTGCAACAAGAGGTAGAGGCCTGCGCGGCCGGGCTGCAGCGCCTGGGTGTGCGGCGTGGCGACCGCGTGGGCATCTGGTCGCCCAACCGGCCCGAGTGGCTGGTCACGCAATTTGCCACGGCGCGCTTGGGCGCGATTTTGGTGAACGTGAACCCAGCCTACCGCCTGGCCGAGCTGGAGTACGCGCTGAACAAGGCAGGCGTGAGCGTGCTGGTGACGGCGGCGGCCTTCAAGACCAGCAACTACCTGGCCATGTTGCAAAACCTGGGCGTGGGCCAAAGCGCAGCCGCCCAGCGCCTGACTGGGCTGCGGCAGGTGGTGCGCATGGGCGAGGAAGCCACGGCGGGCATGCTGAACTGGAGCGCGCTGATGGCAAGCGGGCGCGACGCTGAACAAGCCCTGCCCGACGAAGCCGAGCTGCACGCCCACCAGGCCATCAACATCCAGTTCACCAGCGGCACCACGGGCGCGCCCAAGGGCGCCACGCTCACGCACCACAACATCGTGAACAACGCCATGGCCGTGGCGCAGTGCATGCGCTTGGGTCCGTCAGATCGGCTGTGCATCCCGGTACCGCTCTACCACTGCTTTGGCATGGTGCTGGCGGTGCTGGCCTGCACCGCCAGCGGCTCGGCCATGGTGTTTCCGGGTGAAGGCTTTGAGCCGCGCGAGACCTTGGCGGCCGTGCAGGCCGAGCGCTGCACCGCCTTGCACGGCGTGCCCACCATGTTCATTGCCGAGCTGGACCAGCCAGACTTTGCGCAGTTCAACCTGGGCACGCTGCGCACCGGCATCATGGCCGGCGCACCCTGCCCCATCGAGGTGATGCGCCGGGTGCAGGCCGACATGCACATGCGCGAGGTAACCATTGCCTACGGCATGACAGAGACCAGTCCGGTGTCTTTTCAAAGCGCCACCGACGACCCCTTGGACAAGCGGGTGGCTACCGTGGGCCGGGTGCTGCCGCACCTGGAGGTCAAGATCATCGACGCTCAGGGTCACACCGTGCCCGTGGGGCAGACCGGCGAGCTGTGCACGCGCGGCTACTCGGTGATGCAAGGCTACTGGGACGAGCCAGAACGCACGGTCGAAGCGGTGCAAGACGGCTGGATGCACACCGGCGATCTGGCCACGCTGGACGAAGACGGCTACTGCACCATCGTGGGTCGGCTCAAAGACATGGTGATACGCGGCGGCGAGAACATCTACCCGCGCGAGGTGGAAGAGTATTTGTTCCGCCACCCCAAAGTGGCGGCGGTGCAGGTCTTTGGCGTGCCCGACCAGCGCTACGGCGAGGAGCTGTGCGCCTGGATCGTGGCCAAGCCCGGGCAGGTGTGCAGCGAGGACGAGATCCGCGCCTTTTGCCGCGAACACATCGCGCACTACAAAACGCCGCGCTACATCCGCTTTGTGGACGAGCTGCCCGTGACCGTGACGGGCAAGCCACAGAAGTTTGTGATGCGCGAGGTGATGATGCGGGAATTGGGAATGAGCGTAGGGTGAATGGCCCCCTCGCCCCTCTGGGGAGAGGGCTGGGGTGAGGGGCACGCGTGAG
>CANHKH010000020.1 GCA_947460165.1 Comamonadaceae bacterium | reverse complement strand
TGGGGTGGGGCAAGTCCAAGCTGGGCGGGGTGGTGTCCACCATGGCCAAGGGCGTGGGGTCGATGTCGGTCAAGCTGCCTGCGTGCGCAAAAGCGTTGCCGGCCGCGTCTTGCAGGCCGTTGAGCAAGGCGGTTTTGAGCGCCGCTTCGTCGATGCGAAGCTCGCCGTTTTGCCCTGCAGCCACGGTGTAGCTCAGGGTGCGTTGGGTGCTGCCGTCTTGGCCACGCCAGACCACGTTCACCGGCTGGTTGCCCACACTGAAGATGCGGGTGTCGCTGCCCTGGCTCAGGCCAAAGACAGGGCTGTCAAAGTTCAGGGTCAGGGTGTGGGTCTCGCCTGGGCTGTCGCCGGCCGAGCCGGACAAGGTGCTGGCCGCTGTGCTGATGGGCGAGGCCAGCACGGGGGCAGTGGTGTCGACCAGCGGCAGGTCCAGGGTGTCAAAGCGCGTGATCTCGCCACTCAAGGCAAAGGCGTTGCCTGCGGCATCTTGCAAACCCGCCACCAAGAGTGTTTTGAGGGCTTGCTCGTCCACGCTGGCGCGGCCGTTGTCGCCTGGGGCCACGGTGTAGGTCACTGTGCGGCTGTTGCTGCCTTCGCTGCCGCCCCAAGCGGCCGGCACGTACTGGCCGCCCACTTGGAACACGCTGCTGGTGCTGCCCTTGCTCAGGCCCAGCACGGGGCTGTCAAAGCTCAGGCTGAGGGTGATGGTTTCGCCTGCGCTGTTGCCCGAGCTGCCCTGGACCACGCTGAGCGCCAAGCCCGGCAGGTTGTTGCTCAGGCTGGGCGCGGTGCTGTCGACCATGGGCAGGGCCAGGCTGCTCAGACCGCTGATGCTGCTGATGGCGGGCGCGTTGCCTGCCGCGTCCATCAGGCCTTGCGTCAATGCGGTGATGAGGGCGGCTTCGCTCAGGCTGGCTTGGCCGTTGTGGCCTGGGGCCACGGTGTACGTCAGGCTGCGTTGGGCCGAGCCGTCGGTGCCGCTCCATTGCGCGTCCACAGCCACGCCGCCGACTTGGAACAGGCCGCTGGCCGTGCCGCTGGCCAGGCCTTGCACAGGGCTGTCAAAGTTCAAGGTGAGGCTGATGGTCTCGCCAGGGCTGTTGCCCGCGCTGCCTGCGCTGGTGCTCAAGGCCACCGTGGGCGCGGTGGTCGCCAAGAGGGGTGCGGTGGTGTCGATGACGGGCAGGGGGGCGCTGTCGATGTTGTCTATGGCGCCTGGCAATACAAAAGTGTTGCCTGCGAGGTCTTGCAGACCGGCCAACAAGGCTGTTTGCAGGGCTTGCTCGTTGATGCTGGCCTGGCCGTTGTCGCCGGGCGCCACGGTGTAGCTGAGGGTGCGCAGCATGCTGCCGTCGGTGCCGTCCCAGTTGGCGTTCACGGCCGCGCCGTTGACTGAAAACACGGTGGCTATGCTGCCCGTGTTCAGGCCCACAACCGGGCTGTCAAAGCGCAGCGTGAGGGTGATGACCTCGCCCGCGCTGTCGCCCGCTTGGCCGGACACAGTGCTCAAGCTGACGCTGGGCAAGGTGGCCGAGAGCGTGGGTGCAGTGGTGTCTATCAGCGGCAGGTCTGGGCTTTGCAGGCCGGCTGTGAGCTGCAGTGCATTGCCCGCTGCATCTTGTAGGCCTTGGACCAGGGCCGCTTGCAGCGCGCTCTGGTCCAGCGTGAGTTGGCCGTTGTCACCGGCCGCCACGGTGTAGCTGAGCGTGCGCTCGCTGCTGCCTGGCGCGCCGCCCCAACTGGCAGGAACTGGGGTGTCGCCCACCTTGAACAAGCCCAGGACGGTGCCGCTGCTCAGGCCCTGCACAGGGCCATTGAAACTCAGGCTCAGGGTGACGGTTTCGCCTGCGCTGTTGCCACTGGAGCCCATGACGGTGCTGAGCGCCACGGCGGGCATGTGGCTGGTGAGCAAGGGGGCGGTGCTGTCTATCACCGGCAGGCTGGGGGCGCTCAGGTTGCCGCTGATCACATACGCATTGCCGGCCAGGTCTTGGAGGCCAGCGACCAAGGCCGCTTGCAAGGCGGCTGTGTCCAGCCGTGCCTGGCCGTTCTCGCCTGCGGCCACGGTGTAGCTGAGGCTGCGGGTGCTGCTGCCGTCTATGCCACTCCAGGTGGCCCGCACGGCTTGGCCGCCGACTTGCAGCAAGCTGCTGGTTTCGCCCTGACTCAGGCCCACCACAGGGCTGTCAAAGGTCAGGCTGATGCTGATGCGCTCGCCTGGGCTGTCACCCGCGCTGCCCGACTCGGTGCTCAAACCCACTTGCAGCGGGTTGGCGGCCAGGGTGGGGGCGGTGGTGTCAATCACCGGCAGGGGCAGCTGGTCAATGTCTTCAATGTCGCCGGTGTAGGCAAAGGCATTGCCTGCGGCGTCTTTGAGGCCCTGAACCAAAATGGTTTTAAGGGCTTGCTCGTTGATGCTGGCTGGGCCGTTTTGACCGGCTTGCACCGTGTAGGTGAGTGTGCGGCTGCTGCTGCCGGGCACGCCCCCCCAACTGGCGCTGACGCCTGTGCCCGCGACTTGGAAGACGTCGCTGACGCTGCCGCTGGTCAGGCCTTGGACCGGACCGTCAAACTCCAGCGTGAGCATGAGGTGCTCGCCCGCGCTGTTGCCGGCGCTGCCGCTCAAGCTGCTCAGTCCCACCAAGGGGGCTGCGCTGAGGGTGGGGGCACCCGTGTCAATGATTGGCAGCGCAGAGCTGTCGATGTTGGCGGGCTCGCCGCTGAAGGCAAAGGCGTTGCCCGCCGTGTCGCGCAGGCCGTTGATCAGTGCGGCCTTGAGGGCCGATTCATTCAAGCTGGCGCGGCCGTTGTCGCCCACTGCCACGGTGTAGCTGAGGGTGCGCCAGTCGCTGCCCTCGGTGCCGGCCCAGACGGCGTTGACCGCTGTGCCGCCAACTTGGAACACGGTGTCGTCGCTGCCGCCAGTCAAGCCCAGCACGCCGCCGTCAAAGCGCAATGTCAGGGTGATGCGCTCGCCTGCGCTGTCGCCGGCCGCGCCGGACTCGGTGCTCAAGGTCAAGCTGGGGGGCGTGGTGCTCAGGCTGGGGGCGCTGGTGTCTATGACCGGCAGGTCTGCGCTGGGTATGCCGCTGATCTCGCCCACCAGGGCCAAGGCGTTGCCCACGGCGTCGTTCAGGCCGTTGTTCAAGGCGGCTTTGAGCGCTTGGGTGTCTATGCTGGCTTGTCCGTTGTCGCCGGGGGCCACGCTGTAAGTGAGGGTGCGCACGGCCGAGCCATTGACCCCGCTCCAGTGGGCGTCTACCGCCAGGCCACCGGCCTTGAAGATGCTGCGGTCTGCCCCCGTGTTCAGGCCGAACACCGGGCCGTCAAAGTTCAACGTGAGGGCGATGCTTTCGCCTGCACTGTTGCCCGCTGTGCCAGCCTGGGTGCTGAGCGACAGGGTGGGCGCGCTGCCCGACAGCGTGGGCGCCAGGGTGTCAATGTCTTGGCTGGCCAAGCTCGCCAGGCTGCGGTTTTGCACCGCATTGCCCGCCGCGTCACTCAGGCCTGCGCCCACCAAGCTCAGGGCCACGGTGCCGCTGGCGAGGTTTGGCGTGGGCTCGACCAACACGGTGTAGGTGTGGGTATTGCCCAAGCGGCTGACTTGGCTGATGCGGCCGTCGCTCGCAGTAAAGTTGTCGGCCGTCACCTGGCCTGTGAGGGCTTCGTTGAAGCTGACGCTAAAACGAATGCTGTCCTGGGTGATGCTGGCCACCGTGGCCTCACTCACGCTGCTGACCACCGGCGCCTGGGTGTCGAGCACAAAGCGCAGGGTCTGCACCGCCGAGGGGTTGCCTGCCGCGTCGATTTGCCGCACCTCGACCCGGTAGCTGCCGTCTGCCGAGCCGTCGGTGGCCGGGGGCAGGTAGCTGCCCAGCCAGGGGCCGGGCGCTGCGCCGTTGAGGGCCACGCGGTATTCGAGTTGGGCCCCGGCTTCGGTGTTGGTGGGCGCTGAGAAGCCTGGGTTGGCGGTCTCGGGCAAGACGTCGGCTGTGCCGCTGTCTTGAGCCAAGGCGGCATTGGGCTGGCTGGGGGCCAGCAGGTCCACGGCCAGGCTGCGGCTTTGGCTGGCGCTCAGGGCGTACAGGCCGGTGTAGCTGATTTGCGCGTTGTAGCTGTTTTCCGTGAGCGCGGCCACGTCTGAGGCCGAGATGCTTGCGCTCCAGCTGCCGTCGGCTTGCACCACGATGCCTGGGTAGTCCTTGCCGTTCAAGCTCAAGCTCAGGCTGCGGCCCACGGCGGTGTTTTCATTGGTGCCAGGCACCAGGTCCAGCACTTGGCCGCTGAGCTGGAGTGCGGCTTGGCTTTCTTGCGCGTTCAAGATGTCGTCTTGTGCCAGCGCGTTCAGGCTGAGCACAGGCGGGTCGGTTTTGACCACCAGCTCATTGCCTGAGATGTCGGATTTGGGTGTGGCATAGCCCACGGCATTGACGCTGACGCTCACGTCGTAGCGGCCCTGCGCCAAAACTTGGTGCCCGGCCAAGTTCAGCTGCCACTGCTGGGTGTTGGGTTGGTAGCTCAAACCGGCTGGGCTGCTGGTTTGGCCCACGGTCAGGCTGTAGGTTTGCCCCGCCACGCTGACGCTGAGCGTGTCACCGGCTTCCAGGGCGCTGTAGCCGCTGCTGCTGGCGGCGTTGAGTTTTTGGGCTTCACCGCTCAAGACGGGCGAGGTGTTGCGGGTGTTGAGCAACTGCACCGTGGGCACATCGGGCGGTGCCAGGCGCACGTCCAGGGTGGCGCTGTGCGGCGTGGCGGGGTTGCCGGCCGAGTCGCTCACGCCCACGCTCAGGACATAGCGGTTGCCATGGGCCAGCCGCTCCATGTCAGCCAGGGGAACCTCCACGCGCCAGGTGTTGTGTTGCAGGCCCGCGATCACCGTGCCGCTGTAAGTTTTTTGATTGAACAGCAACGTGACGGTTTGGCCCACCTCGGCATCCGTGCGGCCCAGCCAGGTTTGGTGGCCCAACAAGGCCACAGCGTCGAGCTCGTTTTTGTTGAAGATGTCGTCGGCATCGTTGGGGATGCTGGCGCCGTTGGTGAGCGGGCTGTCTATGCTCAGTGTGGGCGCGGTGGTGTCTATGCGCACGCTGCGCTCGACGCTGGCCGACGCATTGCCCGCCCGGTCGCTGACCCAGGCGCTGATGCGGCTGTCGTCTGCGTCCACGGGCAGCTCAGCCGAACTGAACAGCACCTGCCACAGCCCGCTGCTGCTGAGTTCTGCGCTTTTGCTGCTGCCCCCCCAGAACACCGTGACGGTTTGACCGGCTTCGGCCGTGCTGCTGCCACTGACCGTGACGCCACTGGCTTTTTCAAGGATGTTGACCACGTCGTTGCCCGCCACGCTGGCGATGCGCAACTCGGGTGCGGAGGTGTCCAGTACAAAACGGCTTTGGCCTGCTGCGCTGGCATTGCCTGCAGCGTCGGTGGCCACGGCGGACACGGCGATCTCGCCATCGCCCAGCTGGGCGAGCTCGGCAGCAGACAGGGCCAGCACTTGTGCGCTGCCGCTGCTGACGGTTTTGCTCAGGCTTTGCCGGGTCAGTGCGTTGGACAACTCTACGCGCACGCTGGTGCCGTTTTCGGCTGCGATGGTGAGCACGCCGCTGGGGGCGCTGGCCTCGGCCAAAGTGGCTCCTCCGCCCACGCCCGTGGCCAGCGTGAGCACGGGGGCCTCGGGGGCGCTGGTGTCCACCACGGGCAAAGCGCTGCCTTGGATGTCAAGTGCAAGAGGGGCCGCCACCCAAGCATTGCCTGCGCCGTCTTGCAGGCCCTGGCTGAGGGCCGTCTTGAGCGCGGCCTCGTCGATGCGTGCCAAGCCTTGGTCGCCTGCGGCCACGGTGTAGCTCAAGCTGCGGGTGTTGCTGCCTGGCTTGCCGCTCCAGTGGGCGGTGACAGCGGTGTCGCCTATCTTGAGCAAGCTGTTGCTCTGGCCGCTGGTCAGGCCGTACACCGCACTGTCAAACGTCAGGATCAGCGTGAGGGTTTCGCCCTCGCTGTCACCGGCACTGCCCGCCAGTTGGCTCAGTGACAGCTGGGCTGGGGTGCTGGCATCTAGCCCTGGCGCGCTGCGGTCAAGCTCATAGCGCTGGGGCAGGCTGGGCAGGGACGCGTTGCCGCGCACATCGGTCTGGCGCAGTTCGTAGCTGTGCTGGCCTGGGCTCAGTTCAAAGCTGCTGCCCACGCCGGCCCGCCAGTCGCCACCGTCCACGCGGACCTGCCATTGGGCCCCCACCTCCAGGCCACTGACACGCACGGTGGCCACCTGGGTCAGGCCGTCGCTGGCAAAAGTGCCGGTGTCGCTGAGCAAGTCCATGCGTGGCGCGGTGGGCGCGGTTTGGTCTTGGAGCAACTGGCTGCGTTGCAAGGCGCTGAGCAAGTCCAGGTCGCCGCTGGCTTGCAGGGCCTCGATTTGCGCGGCGCTCACGCCGCCCAGCTGCTGCTCGCTGAGCTGGGACACGGACTGCGGCGTCAAGCCGGTCAGCGCCGAGGGAGCGATGTCTGCGATTTGTGCCGGCGTGAGCTGCGCCAGTTGTGCCGGGCTCAGGGCGGCGACTTGAGCTTGGTTCAGGCTGGAAAGCGCTTGGGCGCTGAGGCTTGAGAGGGTGTTGGGGCTGAGGCTGGCCACCCCCATGTTGCCTTTTTGATCTTCGGCCATGCCCGAGAGGGCGGCCAAGAACTTGCCCAGAGCGTTGGCGGCTGGATTGCGTTGGCCGTTGGCCAAAAAGACCGGCTCCACCGAGGCACTGGTCAAGGGTTCGTTGAGTGAAATGAGCTGACCGACGGTGGTGTTGGCGGACTTGATGCTGGCTGCTGCCGTGCTGGGGTTGAATTCGCCCGAGCCATCCACGGGGTTGAAGCCGGCCAGTCGCGCAGCAACGGTGGTGGCCTCGTTCACGTTGATGGTGATCACGGTGTTGAGGATGGTGACCACCTCCACAGCCATCATGAAGGCGTTGAGGTCTTTGCCCGATTGGGTGCCTTCGTCAAAAAAGTCAAGACGCAGCGAGGTGGGCGCATCAAAGACCTTGGCCAGCACCGGTCCCATGTAATTGCCGATGTTGATGCTGAATCGGCCGTTGGCATCAATTTGTGCCGAACCCAGCAGCTTTCCACCCTGGTCGTAGAGATGGACCGCCAAATCATGACCTTCCAACACAGGACCCGCCATGAACTGGCCTTTGACCACCGTGCCGCTCGGTGTGGACTTGGTGTTGGGCGAGGCTTTGTCCTGGCCTATCTCTATGGCGCTGACCGCCACGGCGCCTACAAATGGCAGTCCACCTGACAAACTGGTGGTCAGTAACAAAGAATTCACAGCCATGGGTGTCCAGAGCACTTGCGGTGCATCTGTAGGGGCTGCTGCACCCCATGGCAAATCAGAACCCACAGACAGGGCCGTGGACTCGGCGGGTGCGCCTTCAATCAGGTATTCCGACTTGGCTGTGCCGGGGGTGTCGTCAAAAAAATCCAATATCTCCAGGGTCTGCTCATCTTCGAGCTGCACCACCAACTTGCGCTTTTGCCTTTCGACCTGGAGCGGGCGGACTGTGTTGCCGGTTTTTGCATCGACCAAGCGGTAGAGCCGGCCAGGCTCGGCCAAGATGACATGGGTCTTTTTGCCCAACTGGGCCGTAAAGCTCAGAGCCGTTTCAGGCGTTTGGAGCAGTTGCTGCTCTTTGCTGGTTTGGCGCGTGCTTTTGGTCAAAACGAAGGACATGGCTTCTCCTAGGATGCTGACCCAGAGGTCCAGCCTCGGGTGCTCAAAATTCAGGGATTTAAAAAACGGCTGTGCTGAGGTCTGATATCAAGATGTCGCCGGCCAGGAGGTGCAGTACTGATCGCTCAGCAATTGGTCCTCACAGGCATGGGCTGAGGCGCCACGGGTGGCGGCCATGGGCTGGCTTGGCTGTGGCCTCATGCAAGTTGGCGCACCACCGATGGCACTGCGACTGGTCGATGCCTTTGCGCCAAGGCGTCTGCCCGTCGCCGTGAAACACAAGCTTGAACAGGCCCTGCGGAATGGGCCGCGCCCGACAGGGCATGGACAGAGATGGCGTCTTAAATTTTTTCTGGCTTGCATCGTTCGCAAAACTGAACAGGGTCTCTAGGTCAGGGGGCAACTGTCAAATTGAATGCAATTTGATTTTTAATTTAGTCACTAAGTTTGCTTTTCAAATGTAAATGATGACATCAATTTTCTCAACAATGTGATTCAAAAAAGACATTTACATGAATTAATAGAGGATATTTGTATATGCTTTTGTTAAAAAGGTTTAATAAAATAATTAAAAACATCAATATCTAATTTTTTCTTACTTTTCGGCTTTATTTTTATGACGAGTACCAGGGCCAGGTCCAGTACAAGGTGAAACTTCCGAGGGTAAAAAACCCTTTGAAAACGTTAAGAAGGTGTGGCTTGGTCCGCTGGACGATGCGCTGGGTGAGCTTGGTGTGTGAAAAACAGCGGCTCGGATGGGGGCAAGCCCTGGGCCAAAGCTTGAAGACGAGCGGGCGAGCGCCGTCTGCAGGGCACCATGCGCTGTCAGGTCAGCTACAAGTTTGCCGAGGGGGCAACTGGGCGAGCGAGCAGCAGAAGTTGGCGCGCTTCGTGGGTTTGCCGCCACTTGAGGCGCGGGTCACTGGGACCTTGGCGCGGTCAAGGTCAATTGCGGCTGCAACCGCCCTGCTTGTCAGCCCACAGGCGGGCTAGGCCGAGGTGGCGGTGGTCCAGCGGCCAAGCAGAGGTTGCAGGCGTTGGCGTGTGGCCAGGTCCATGGACGCGACCGGTGTGACCAAGGCCTGCGACAAGGCTTGGTGAGCAGCTGACACCGGTGGTGTCACCTGGAGTTGCAAGACCACCTCGCGCACCAGGGCTTGGGCCTGGGCGGCGTTTTCCATGAGGTTGGCCATGGCCGTGTTGGCTGTGACGGCAGCTTCTTTTTCGCGCCAGCTGTCATGGTCGGTCACCAAGGCCAGCGTGGCATAAGCCATTTCGGCTTCCAGGGCCAGGCGCGCCTCGGGCAGGTTGGTCATGCCAATGATGGTGGCGCCCCATTGGCGGTACAAATGGCTTTCGGCCCGGGTGGAAAACTGCGGGCCGTCTATGCACAAGTAGGTGCCGCCCCGGTGCACCCGGCCTCGGCCAAAGCCGTGGGCCTGGCTGACCTGCCACACCAGGCCTTGCAAAGCGGTGCAGATGGGCTCGGCCATGGACACATGGGCCACCGCACCCTGGCCAAAAAAACTGCGCGGCCGGCCGCGCGTGTGGTCTATGAACTGGTCGGGCAGCACCAGGTCCAGCGGGGCGGCTTGCTCGACCAAAGAGCCGACGGCAGACACCGACAGCAAGTAGCGCACACCCAAGGATTTGAGCGCCCAGATATTGGCTAAAAAAGGAATTTCACTGGGCAAGAGCTTGTGGCCGCGTGCGTGGCGGGCCAAAAAGGCGACGGGGGCCGCACCCATTACGCCCACCACAATGGCATCTGAAGTGGGGCCATAGGGGGTGTCCATGTGCAGCTCTTGCGTCTGACTCAAGCCCTCCATGGTGTAGAGCCCGCTGCCCCCCATGACAGCCACATGGACTTGGCCCATGAGAGGGTGGGCTGAGCGGGCAGCAGCGGACGCGTCAGAGGTCTGGGTCATGCGCCAGATTATGCGGTGCTGTCCTGGTTCAAGACACGCGGGCTGTTCGCTTGCGCCCTGTGCACGCCAAGGGCTTGGGCCTTGGGCTGCTGTGCGAGGTTGTCAGAGCTGGCTGACAGCACAGCAGACCCTTGGCTGATAAGCCTTCAGCAACAGCACGGCCATGATGAATGCCCTAGCGCAAATTGTTGTTGACACAAGGAGCCCATCATGAACTTTCCCGACTGGCCAGGTGCGGCGCAGCGCGCATGGCAGGCCACGCCCGAGACAGCCCGTGTCGGCTTGGCTGTGCTGGCTTACCTGCTGGTGGTCAGCGTCATGGGCATGGCCGCCGCGCTCATTTCATTTGAAATGCCTTTGGTTCACACCATCCCTTCTTCTCACTAGAAAGCTCCAATGAAGCACATTCATTTGCTGCCCGCCCAGGAAAAAAGCTCGGCAGGGCCTCGCGAGCGTTCGGATGCGCCGGGCAACTCCAAAAAAAACAGCCAGCCGCATCCTGGCATCGCATCCATTTCCTGACGCTGCCTCTTTAACTTGGGCCTGGGCCGCAGGCCGCTGGACGGTCTGGCCTTCTTGCGCTTCTGGGCTGGGGTGTCACGCGATTTTCATGAAATTGACATGTTCGCGAAACGGTGGCCGCAAACAATAAATTCATTGTTTTGTAGAGACCACCATGATGCTTCACCCCACTGACTTGAACGCGCCTGAGCGCACCGATTCCAAGGTCATCGCAGCCAGCCACGGCTGCCGTCTTGTTCACGAAGCTGCACAGCGCCTGTTGCAGCGCACCGCCCTGCTGTTGGCGTCCACCCCGGGCGGCTTGCTTTTTGAGCCCGGCGCCAGCCCTTGGCTGGCGGACCTGATTGGCGCTGCCCGCCGCAGCTCTCCTTCAGCCAGGCGCGCAGGCTGAACATGAGCGAGGCACACACACACTTTGCACCGGCCCAGGGTGGCCGCCTGAACGCCTTGTGGGCCAAGCCCGCGCCAGGCTTTTTGTCCTCAGCGTCCGATGTGCCCAGCCTGCCGCAAGCTTCCTGCGACAGCAGACAAGGCTTCACCGTCAGCTGGGCCCGCCACTTGGACGAAGTCAGGCAAGCCCAGCGACTGCGCTACCAGGTGTTTGCGCAGGAAATGGGGGCCCGCCTACCGCAGCGTCTGCCCGGCCATGATGTGGACATATTTGACGACTTTTGCGAGCATTTGCTGGTGCGCGATGAGTTCAGCCAGCAAGTGATTGGCACCTACCGGGTGTTGACGCCGGCGCAAGCCCTGCGTGTGGGCAGCACCTACAGCGACACAGAGTTTGACCTCACCCGTTTGCACGCCCTGCGCCCGCGCATGGTGGAGTTGGGCCGCAGCTGCGTTCATCCGGCCCACCGCCACGGGGGCGTGATTTTGGCCCTGTGGGGTGCACTCACCCAGTTCATGGAACGCAACCAACTCGACACCCTGATCGGTTGCGCCAGCATGCCCTTGGGCAGCCAGGGCGTGGCGGGCGCCCATGAAGCGGCCAGCGTTTGGCGCCAGCTCAAAGACAAGCACCTCGCTTCCATTGAGTTTCATGTCAGGCCCCGCCTGCCTTTGCCTCTGCGCCATTTGAACGACACTTTGTCCGTGGAGCCGCCGGCGCTGGTCAAGGGTTACCTGCGTTTGGGCGCCAAGGTGCTGGGCGCACCCGCCTGGGATGCAGATTTCAATGCTGCTGACCTGCCCATGATGCTGCGCCTGTGCGACATGGCGCCGCGCTACCGCAAGCATTTCGCTGGACAAGTCTGAGGACTTTGGCTTTGTTTGTCATCAAACCTTCATCTGGCTTTCATAAAGTGTCAAACTGATCACCTACTCCAACAAGCCATGGCCCGAACAAAACAAGCTTTGACTGCCTCTTTGCAGGGCTCTGAAACTGCACCGCTTGCGCAGGCCGCGCCGGTTTTGCAATTGCTGGACCGCGACCGCAGCTTGCTGGCTTTCAATGCACGCGTGCTTGACATGGCCACCCGCGCTGAGGTTCCTTTGCTCGAACGCCTGCGCTATGTGTGCATTGTTTCGTCCAACCTCGATGAGTTTTTTGAGGTGCGCTTTGCCCCCCATCTGGCTTCGTTGCGCTTGGACGGTCATGCCGCAGCCAAAACCCGGGCTGTGTCAGAGGCTGCGCATGAATTGGTGGCCAAGCAGTACCAGATCTACAACGAGGTGTTGCTGCCCGAGTTTGCCCGTGCGGGCATTCAGGTTCTGTCCCATGGCGAGCGCAACGAGGCCCAGCGCCGTTGGGTCAAAAGCTATTTCCTGCGAGATGTGCGCCCCTTGCTCGTGCCGGTCAGCCTGGACCCTTCGCACCCTTTCCCCATCGTGGCGAACAAGTCGCTGAACTTTATTGTGCGTTTGGCCGGCGAAGACGCCTTTGGCCGAGACAACGAGATCGCCATCGTCAAGGTGCCCAGGGTGTTGCCGCGCATCATTGAGTTGCCAGACCGTCAGGCCCCAGGACGACGCCTGTTCGTCAGCCTGTCCAGCGTGGTCAGGGCCCATTTGGCCGATTTGTTTCCGGGCCGGCAGGTGCTGGAGTTTTCGCAGTTTCGGGTCACCCGCCACACCGATTTAGAGGTGCAAGAAGGTGATGTGGACAACCTGCGCACGGCCTTGCGGGCTGGGCTCGAATTGCGCCAGTTCGGCCTGGCTGTTCGGCTGGAGGTGTCCGCCGGGTGCTCAGACCACCTGTGGTCTTTTTTGCTTCGGCAGTTTGACCTGCCCGCTGAGTCCTTGTTCCGTGTGCACGGGCCGGTCAACCTGGTGCGGCTGACGCAACTGGTTGATTTGGTCAATGAGCCCGCCATGCTCTGGCCGCCTTATGCACCCAGCAGCGCGCACCACGCGTTTGCCCCCATGTCGTTTTTTGACCGGCTCAAGCAAGGCGATCTGTGCATTCATCAGCCTTTTGAAACTTTTGACACGGTGCTGGCTTTTTTGCGCCAAGCCGTGGCCGACCCGGCTGTGTTGGCCATTCGTCAAACCATTTACCGCACGGGCTCCAATTCTGAAATGATGGACCTGCTGCGCGAAGCCGTGCGCCGTGGCAAAGAGGTCATGGTGGTGGTGGAGCTCAAGGCCCGCTTTGACGAAGAAGCCAACATCAACTGGGCCGAAATGCTCGAATCGATTGGCGCGCAGGTGGTGTACGGCGTGCAGGGCCTGAAGACCCACGCCAAAATGCTTTTGGTGACCCGCCGCGAAGGACGGCAACTCAAGCGCTACGCGCACCTGTCCACCGGCAACTACAACCCCCGCACGGCGCGCCTTTACACCGACGTGAGCTATCTCACGGCCAATCCAGCTTTGGTGCTGGATGTGGAGCATTTGTTTTATCACCTGGCCAGCCAAACCCGATTGCCCAAACTCAAGCGGCTGTTGATGGCGCCTTTCATCTTGCACCGCGCCATGCTGGACTTGATTGCCCAGGTGGGCGACGCCGCAGCGGCAGGCAAGCCCGCCAGGCTGGTGGCCAAAATGAACTCGCTGACCGACGAGGGCTTGATCCGCGCCCTGGTGTCCGCCGGTCAGCAAGGCGCGCAAATTGACCTGATCGTGCGCGGCGCCTGCATGTTGCCCGCTGGTGTGCCGGGCTTGACTGACAACATTCGGGTGCGCTCCATCATCGGTCGCTTTTTGGAGCATTCGCGGGTCTTTTATTTCATGGCCGGCGAGCAAGAAAGCCTGTATTTGTCCAGCGCCGACTGGATGAACCGCAACATGTTCGGCCGCGTCGAGCTGGCCTGGCCCGTGGACGATGCGGCGCTGCGCCAACGTCTGATCGACGAATGCCTGGTGGCGTATTTGCACGATGCGCAAGACGCCTGGGCCTTGCAGGCGGATGGCAGCTACCTCAGGGTACCGAGCGCGCGCAAAGGCCGAGCCAAGCCCCAACCCGGCGCGCAAGCCGCACTCATGGCGCGCTACGGCCGCAACACAGACGCGTGAGGGTCGAGATGGACCTGATTTTGTGGCGCCACGCAGAAGCCCAGGAGCTCAGTCCAGGGCTGGACGCGGCAGAGCTTGCCCGATTAGACCTGGCCCGGGCTCTGACTGGCCGTGGGCAAAAGCATGCCGCCCGGGTGGCCGCCTGGCTGGACCGGCAGCTCACTGACACTGCGCGCATTTTGGTCAGCCCCGCCCTGCGCTGCGAACAAACCGCCTTGAACCTGGGCCGCAAGTTCAAAATTTTTGAGCAGTTGGGGCCCCAAGGCAGTGCGCAAGACCTGCTGGAGCTAGCCCAGTGGCCAGAGAGCAAAACCACGGTGGTGGTGGTTGGCCATCAGCCGACCCTGGGTCAGGTGGCGTCGCAGCTCTTGGGACTGTCCAATTCAGACCTGACCATTCGCAAAGGCGGCCTGTGGTGGCTGCGCCACCGCAGGCGCGAAGGCAAGCCCCAAACCCTGCTGCTGACGGTGCAGACCCCAGACTTGCTCTGAGCTTGCCCCTGTGGCATGGGGCTGTCTGCGCGGGTGGCGTGCAATGGGCATCAACTCCTGCGAACATCGTTTGCAGGCCAGCTACACATGCAAATCCCCGTGGCGTTGTAGGAGCCGGCCTGCAGGCGATGCTTGTCGCAAGGCAACGCCTGTTGTCTGGCTCGAATCGTTTGCAGTCAAGCGCTCATCACATACACATTTCCGTGTCTTTGTAGGGGGCCGCCGGTCGGCGATTCTTGGAAGGCAAAGGGCAGGCCTTGGTGCAGGCCAGGTCTTCAGGCCTTGGGTCGGCCTGTCTTGATGGCTGGCACGGCCGCCAAGCTCAAGAGCAAGCTGGTGTCGTTCATGCCTTCCAGTGCTTTGAGGCCGGCACGCAACAATTCGCTTTTCTTGGGCGACTGCCCCAGCTTGGCTGCGCGTTGCTTGAGCGCTTCGAGCACCTCGTATTCGGCCTTGGGAATGGTGAAGCTGTCTCGAACGAGTTTGGGTTTTTTGGATTTTTCAGCGGCTTTGTCATTTGTTTTGACGGCTGCTTTGCCAGCTGTTTTCTGAGTTTTTTCAGCTTTCACGGTGGCGCTGGACACTGGCTGGGTCGCTTTGGCCGGTGCGCTGGCGACCTTGGTGGGCACTTGGCCAGCCACTTTTGCCGGGGCCGAGGCTGCGGTTGGTGTGCGCGCTGCTTTGGCAGTGCTCACCGCTGCGCTTGATTTGTTCGCCGACTTGGCGGCAAGCTTGCGTGCAGCGCGTTGGGGCGCAGCGCTTGCAACGCGAGATTTGGAGGCTGTTTTGGCTGATGTGTTGGCCAAAGTGCGGGGGGTGGTGCTCATGGGAACTCCTTTGTAAACGGTGTAAACAGTTTATACCGTTACCGGTCAACGCTGATATTTTTTGGAGGCGGCAAAAAATTCAGCCATGGACGTCACCCGCTTCAAGCAAACGCGCACCAGCCAAAACCGGACTTTGCGCGTCTGACTTTGCGCGCTTTATCCCTCCAGCACATTCAAAGGAAAATCAGTTTTTTGCCAAGCCACGGCCTCTTCACGCAGCAGGTGGGCAGACTGCGGGTAGCGCTCAACCCAGCCTGTGGGCAGACTCAGTGTGAAAGAGGGCTTGTCACTGAGCTCCAGTCCGGTGAGGTTGGGTTCGCGGCGGGCGTGGGCCAAGATCAGAGCCAGCCGCAGGGCCAGAAGTTGTCGGGCGAAGACTTCGCTGTCCAGGTGGAGCTCGATTTTGCGCAGCTTGCCGCGCTGGCCCAGCACCAGCAAGCTCAGGCGCTGCAACTCTTCCAGGGCAAAACCCGGGGCGTCGACATGTTCAAGAATGTAGGCACCGTGCTTGTGGTGGTCTTGGTGAGAGATGTGGCAGCCAATTTCATGCACACGTGCTGCCCAATCGAGCTTGCGCTGCAAGCGTGGCAGGTCTTCTTTGGGCGGTGGGATCATGGCCAGCAAGCGCTGGGCAATGCGGCTGACGCGGCCGGCTTGCGCCACGTCCACGCCAAAGCGGTGGGTCAGGCGTTCAATGGTGCGGCCGCGCAAATCGGTGGCCCCATGCTCGCGGTCTAGAAGGTCGTACAGCACCCCATGGCGCAGTGCGCCTTGGGCCACCTGCAGGGTCTGGATGTCCAACAAGTTAAATATGGCGCGCAGCACGCTCACCCCACCGCCCACCACGCTTCGCCTGTCATCTCTGAGTCCATCGATTTTCAGGCGGTCGCTGCTTTGGGCTTTGAGCAGGCGCTCCAGCAGCCAGTCCAGGCTTTGCAAACTGATTTGCCCGGCCGGCCAGCCCGCCGCGTCCAGCACCTCGCTGACGGCGCCCACCGTACCCGATGAACCGTAGGCGGTGTCCCAGTGGGTGGGGCCAAAGGCTTCAAAAGCTTCTTCCAGCACGGCTTGGGCGGCGATTTCGGCGGCCTTGAAATTTGCAACGGTGTACAGGCCTTGCGGAAAAAACTGCATGGACCAGGTCACGCTGCCCACCTGCCAAGACTCCATGGTGTTCGCTTGCAAGCCCCTGCCCAGAACCATTTCAGTGGAGCGCCCGCCAATGTCTATGACCAGCCGCCTTTCAGGCGTTTGCGGGAGCATGCGCGCCACGCCTTGGTAGATCAGGCGCGCTTCTTCACGGCCGGGGATCACATCAATTTGAAAGCCCAGCAGCTTGCAGGCACGCTTGAGGAACACATCTCGGTTGTGGGCCTCGCGCAAGGTTTGGGTGGCCACGGCGCGCACCTGGGTTTTGTCAAAGCCGGCCAGTCGCTCGCCAAACCGGGCCAAACAATCCCAGCCGCGCTCCATGGCTTGCTCGCTCAGATGACCGTTGGCGTCCAGGCTGCCGCCTTGGCGGACTGTTTCTTTGATGTATTCCGTGCGCTGGATCAGGCCGTGGTCCAGGCGGCCGATTTCAAGGCGAAAGCTGTTCGAGCCCAGGTCAACTGCGGCAAGATGGGTCCCGTTTTGCATGAGTTTGGCGCGATTGAGAGCGCTCTGTGAGCTGTGTTTGTGGGCAAATTGTGCATTAGCGAGGGAGCTGTTCTGACGGAAATTCATGAAAATGACAGATTTGAGACAGTGCCAAATAGCGTCATGGAACTGTCACATTTCCTCTTTACAGTTGGCCAAATTCTGTTTTTTCAACCGCTGAGGACTTTCATGATCTCTACCCGCAATCTTCTCAAAACAGCGGCTGCCGCCGTTTTGTCCAGCTTGGCCATGGGCTCTGCCTTGGCCGCCGACATCACTGGCGCTGGCGCTACCTTCCCATTCCCCATCTATGCCAAGTGGGCTGAAGCCTATAAAAAAGAAACCGGAGTCGGTCTGAACTACCAGTCGATTGGCTCTTCTGGCGGCATTCGCCAAATTCGCGCCAAGACCGTGGCTTTTGGTGCGACCGATGCGCCTTTGTCGGGCGCTGACTTGGACAAAGACGGCATGGTTCAATTTCCGGCCATCATTGGCGGTACCGTGCCCGTGTTCAATCTGGACGGTTTTGGCAATGGCGCGCTGCGCGTGACCGGCCCTGTGCTGGCTGAAATGTTCATGGGCAAAATCAGCAAATGGAACGATGCCAAACTGGTGGCTCTGAACCCCGGCAAAAAACTGCCTGACACCACCATCACCGTGGTGCACCGCGCTGACGGTTCGGGCACCACCTTCAACTGGACCGACTACCTGGCCAGCGTGAGCAAAGAGTGGCTGGACACCGTGGGCCGAGGCGCTGCCGTCAAGTGGCCTGCACCCACCTCCGTGGGTGGCAAGGGCAACGAAGGCGTGGCCGCCAACGTGGCGCGCACCAAGGGCTCTTTGGGCTATGTGGAATACGCCTACGCCAAGAAAAACAACATCTCGGTGATGGCGCTGCAAAACAAAAACGGCACCTTCGTGATGCCTGACGACGCGACCTTTGCGGCCGCAGCAGCCGGTGCTGACTGGTTCAGCGTGCCCGGAATGGCTTTGTCCATCGTGGACCAGCCTGGCGCCAACTCCTACCCAGTGACGACCGCCTCGTTCATTCTGATGTACAAAAACCCCGCAGACAAAGCCCAATCGGCTGAAGTGCTGAAGTTCTTTGACTGGGCTTTCAAGAACGGCAAGCAAATGGCATTGGATTTGGAATACGTTCCCCTGCCCGATGCGCTGACCAAGCAAATTCGCGAGCGTGTGTGGAATCAAGTCAACATCAAGTAACAGTGAATTGGGTTGATTGAGTTGAACCCCTGTGCACCGGCATTCTCAATGGGTGCCGGTGCCTTGTTTTTCACGCTACCATTTTTACTTTCAATACCATGCCAGCCGCACAGACCATGACAAGTACAACATCAGACTCCTCTGCCTCTGAGCGTGCTG